>JACQWB010000300.1 GCA_016209385.1 Candidatus Rokuibacteriota bacterium | reverse complement strand
GCCTGCGCCAGCGACGAGGTGAGGCCCGAGTAAATGAGCCACGAGGCGAGGCCCGAGTGGGAGTTCGAGCCGAGGGGCTGCCGACGAGCCGCAGGCGTGGCAGTTCGAGCCGAGGCGCTTCGGCGCAGGCAGCTTCATCGCCTGCGCCAGCGACGAGGTGAGGCCCGAGTAAATGAGCCACGAGGCGAGGCCCGAGTCAATCTCGCAAGGATGCCTGGCGCTAAATGCCTAGCAAGGAGGAACACCAATGAGAAAATCCCTGGTCTCTACGCTCGTGCTTGCTCTGTTGGTCAGTCTCTCCGCCTCGGGAGCGCTTGCCCAGGAGAAGCCCCGGTACGGTGGGATCCTCAACTGGTATGACTACGCCGACCCCGGCCGTCTTGACATCCACGCCGAGGGGCCATTGTCGGTTCAGCAGGCGCACGCTGGCGTCTACAGCGGACTCCTGCACTATGATCCGGACGATCCGACCAAGATCGCTGGAGACCTGGCTGAGCGCTGGACGGTCTCGCCTGACGGCAAGACCTATACGTTCCACCTGCGCAAGGGCGTCAAGTGGCACGACGGCCAACCCTTCAGCGCCGCCGATGTGAAGACGACCTTCGATCGGATCCTGAACCCGGCCTTCAAGAGCCCCCGGTGCGGCTCTATGCTCAAGCCGATCGCGTCGAGCATCGAGGTCGTGGATCCTAACACGGTGCAGTTCCATCTGAAGTTTCCCGCGGCCCCCTTCCTGGCTTACACGGCTTCGGCCTGGTGCCGGGTCGTGGCGAAGCACATCCTGGAGAAATACGGCGACCTGCAGAAGCCTGAGGCCCAGATCGGGACCGGCCCCTTCAAGTTCAAGCGATACGAGCGCGATAGTGTCATCGAGTGGGAGAAGAACAAAGACTACTTCATCCCGGGGGTCCCGTACCTGGACGGGGTGAAGCAGTTCATTCTCAAGGGCGCGCCGACCCAGCTCGCCGCCGCCAAAGCCGGGCGGATCATGGTCTGGGATACGTGGCCACCGATGAAGAAGACCCAGGCCGATGAGCTCAAGGCCGCACGGGGAAACGAGGTGGAGGTCTACCAGGATTCCATCAACACGATCTTCCTGATCTACATGCATACCCAGAAGCCGCCCTTCAACAACCCGGATATCCGCCGCGCGGTGAGCCTGGTCATTGACCGCCAGGAGCTGGTTGCCAAGACGCTGGAGGGCGCCGGCGTTCCCTGCGCGCTGCTCGATCCCAAGCTCGTGGGGGACTTCGCCCTGCCGCTGGAGGAGGTCAACAAGCTTCCCGGCTGCCGTCAGCCCAAGGACCAGGACATCGCGGAGGCCAAGCGGCTGGTGGAGAAGCACTACCCGAACGGCATTGACGTCGAGGCGGCGGTCCGCTCGGTGGGTGGCTACATCGACCGCGCCCAGCTCGTCCTGTCCCAGCTCAGGAAGATCGGTATCCGCGGGACGATGAAGACCTACGAGAGCGCCGCGGGCTTCGCGGTTTACGGCAAGGGCGATTTCGTCTTCATCTCCACCCAGGACAGGGCCATGGTCACGGCGGACCCTGGCGACATCTTCAGCCTGATCTACACGACCGAAGCCGGGAGCAACTGGGGCAAGTGGTCGGACCCGAAGGTGGACGAGCTGACCGAGCGCGGCCTCAAGGAGACCAACCGCGAGAAGCGCAAGCAGATCTACCACGAGCTACAGCGCCACATCCTGACCGGGGCGCCGTCCGCGATCCCCGTCGCCTGGGTCGAGGGGTGGTTCTTCAAGGACAAGCGCGTGCGCAACTACAAGGCCTCGCCGACGGTCTACGACCACAACACGTTCATGAAGGTGTGGCTCGCGCAGTAATTTCATCGGAGGGGGTCCGGGTACCCACGCCGGAGGCGTGGGTGTCCCCCTCCGAAGCCTCCCCTGTGGTTCGAGCGTGGCGGGTTCGGCCATGCCGCGAGGCGGGCCACCCGCCGCGCGAGGCCCGAGTTAATCGCGCGGGCAAAGCCCGCGCTCGAACTACGAGAGCAGACGATGAGCGGTAGCAATACCGTGAGGGTCGTTCATCCCGCGGCGGAGGACCGACCGCAGCTCGTCGAGGCGGTGCCGCGCCCGGCGCGCGCGGAGGGCGCGCGCGTGGGCCTCGTGGACAACGCCCGCACCAACTCCGACCGCTTCATGCAGATCATCGGGCAGCTCCTGGAGGAGGCGGGGGTCGGCGGTGTGGTGATCCGGCGCAAGCCGAACCCGAGCCTCCCGCTCCCCGACGAGGCCTTCGACGAGCTTCTGAAGCGGTGCGACATCGTCGTCCACGGCGTCGCCGACTGAGGGTCGTGCACGTCGTGGGGTCTCCACGACGGGATCGAGACGGAGCGGCGCGGCAAACCGTCGGTCACCGTCGTCACCGAAGCCTTCGCCGAGGCCGCGCGGCTCCGGGCCGAGGCCCTCGGCATGCCCCACCACGCGGTCGTCCTGGTCCCGCATCCGATGGCGAGCCGGCCGCCCGAGCAGGTGGAGCAGGTCGCGCGGGCGGCCTTTCCCCGCATCCTGGCCGCCCTCACGGCGCCAGCGCCACGGGCGGTGGGCGGAGCCGAGCGAGCCCGGGTGCCCGTGCCGTCAGCTGCGCGCGTCGAGCTGCCCGCCGACCTCGACGAGCTCCACGACGCCTTCGAGGCGCGCGGGTGGTCTGACGGCCTCCCCCTGATCCCGCCGACCGAGGCGCGCGTGGCGCGGCTGCTGGAGGCCGTGCAGCTCGCGCCCTCGACGGTCCTCGGTGTGATGCCGCCGCGAAACGGCACCGTCACCGCCGAGAAGTTCGCCGCCAACGCTGTGATGGCCGGCGCCGCGCCCGTCCACGTGCGCCTGGCCCTGGCAGCGGTGCGCGCTGGGCTCAGAGAGGAGTTCAACCCGGGCGGGACCGGCGTCACCACGGGCGGCGGGGCTCCGCTGGTCATCGTCAGCGGGCCGGAGGCCGGGCGGGCCGGCGTGAACGCCGGGACCTCCTGCTTCGGCTCCGGCTACCGTGCCAACGCGGCCATCGGCCGGACGCTCCGGCTCGTCATGCGGAACCTGGGCGGCGCGATCCCGGGCGACATGAAGAAGTCCACCCAGGCGTTCCCCGCGGAGTACAGCTTCTGCACCGCGGAGGCCGAGGAGGCGAGCCCGTGGGAGCCGCTCCGCGTGGAGCTCGGCTTCCCGCGCGAGCAGAGCACCGTGAGCGTGGCCGGGGTCCGCTCGTTCCACCAGGTCACCGAGCACACGGCGCAGCGGGGCGAGCAGATCCTGGAGACGATCGCCGGATCGATGCGCGCGTGGGGCGCCGTGAGCTACTACTACCAGGGCCGGCAGAACCAGGTGCTGGTCGTCCTCTGCCCGGAGCACGTCCAGGAGATCGCCGCCGCCGGCTACACCAAGGAGGATGTCAAGCGCTTCCTCTTCGAGCGCGCGCGGCTCCCCAAGCGCGACCTGGTCGGCCGGGGGAACCACGGCGAGCGGACGTGGCCGCGGTGGATCGAGGCGGCGGGCGACGACGCGCTGATCCCGATCGTGGCCGAGCCGCGCCTTGTGATCATCATCGTGGCGGGCGGCAGCGGGCGGCACTCGAGCTGGCTGCCGCTCTGGTCGGCCACGCGCCTGGTCACCGAGCTGGTTGGGCGAGCGCCCTAGCTCGGACGGCCGCCCTGCCGGGTTGACGATCCGCCATGACAGGCCTCGATCTTCAGGAAGTCGAGCGCGTCGAGCTGATGACCCTGGTGGACAACAGCATCGACGCGCTCCTGTGGTCCACCGAGACGGTCCGGCGCGTCCCCCGGGACGCGGTCCTGGGCGGTCCCAGGAGCCGCCTCCGGGCCGAGCACGGGTTCTCAACGCTCGTGACAGTGGTGAAGGACGGCCGCCGTCACTCGTTCCTCTTCGACGCCGGACTGACCCCGGACGGCCTGATCCGGAACATCGAGATTCTGGAGGTCAACCCGGCCGACCTCCGCGCGGTGGTCCTGAGCCACGGTCACAGCGATCACACCTTCGGCCTTCTCGGCATGCTCAGAGCACGCGGCCGCCGCGCGCTCCCGCTGGTGATCCACCCTGAGGCGTTCAGGCTCAGGAAGCTGGTGCTCCCGGACGGCCACGAGGTCAGGTTGCCGCCGCCGAGCCGAAGCGATCTCGAGGCGAGGGGATTGAGTTTGTCGATCAGGTAAGCCCGTCCTGCCTTCTCGAGAGCTCGGTCATGATTACCGGGCAGGTGCCGCGCGTGAGCGACTTCGAGAAAGGCTTCCCCATCCACTACGCCGAGCGGGAAGGGGGATGGGAACTGGACCCCTGGATCCACGACGACCAGGCGATCGTCATGAAGGTCCGTGGCAAAGGGCTCGTCGTCCTTACCGGCTGCGGGCACGCCGGGCTGATCAACATCCTCACCCACGCGCGGACGCTGGCCAGCGGCGAGCAGATCCACGCCGTGCTCGGCGGCTTCCATCTGACCGGCGGCCTCTTCGATGCGCTGATTCCCCGGACGGTCCGGGAGCTTCAGCAGTTTTCGCCTGCCGTCGTCGTGCCGGCGCACTGCACGGGGTGGAAAGCGACGCACGCCATCGCGGCCGCAATGCCCGATGCCTTCGTCCAGAACTCCGTCGGCACCACATTTATCCTGTAGCCGCGGTGATAGACTTGATTTCGTAAGGGAGAGACACCATGGCCAAGGCAGGATTTCGAGTGCTTGACAGCGACCTCCACGTCATCGAGCCCGCGGACCTCTATGGCCGGTATCTGGACAAGGCGTACAAAGACCGAGCGCCGCGGCCGCTGGACGCCGCGCACGGGTACGTGCGTCACTGGCGCGTCGGCGAGTACACCTTCCCCCGCCCGATCGGCACGGGGCGGGTCCACGCCGAGGCGCGGTCGCGCGAGATCCTCAAGGAGTACGCGGCGGCCGGCTTCGATGCGGCGTCGCAGCTCCGAGCGATGGACGTCGAGGGGATCGACGTGGCGGTCCACTTCCGGACCCTGCCCGTCGTCTGCGTGGACGCCTTCGAGCCCGAGTTCGCCCTCGCGCTCTGCCGCGCGTGGAACGACTGGATGGCCGACTTCTGCGCACTCGACCGGCGCCGCATGAAGGCGGCGGCGCTCCTGACGCTCCACGACGCGACGCTGGCCGCCCGGGAGCTTCACCGTGCCGTGACCGGGCTCGGCTTCGTGGCCGCCCAGATGATGCCGAACCCGGTGAACGGGGTGAACCTCCACGACCCCCGGATGGATCCCCTGTGGGCCGAGGCCGAGCAGCTGGGTGTGCCGATCGGCTTTCACCCGGCGCCCAACAACTACGCCCAGGACCACTTCATCAACCGCTTTCTGACCCGACCGAGCTCGGCCATGAGCCTGGGGCTGAACAACCCCGTAGAGCTGATGGCTGCCGTCGCCAGCATGACCGCAGGCGGCGTGCTGGAGCGCTTCCCGCACCTGAGGGTCGCGTTCCTGGAAGGCAACTGCAGCTGGCTCCCCTGGCTCCTCTGGCGCCTGGATGAGTACTGGGAGATGTGCAAGGGCGGCGAGGCGGCCAAGCTCCAGGCCCTTCCGAGCGAGTACTTCAGGCGCCAGTGCTTCATCAGCGTGGACCCCGACGAGGACCAGGTGGAGTGGGTGATCCAGAAGCTCGGGGACGACAACCTGGTCTTCTCCACCGACTACCCCCACTCGGACTCGCGCTTCCCTGAGGCGACTGTGCTCGTCCTCAAGCTCCCCGTCTCCGACCGGAGCAAGCGGAAGATCCTCTGGGACAACTGCGCCCGCCTCTACGGGCTATGACCGAAGGAGAGGCACCATGAAAAACGGCTTTCGCGTGATGGACAGCGACCTGCACACGATGGAGCCCGACGATCTCTGGGAGCGCTACCTGGCGGAGCCGTTCAAGACGTTCGCCCCGAGTTTTGCGCGCTCGGCCGAGGGGTCGCCGAACCAGCCGACGATCCGGATCGTGGACCTCACGATCGGCGAATTCACCAAGCGGTCGACCACGGCCCGGGCCGGAGCCGACCTCTACCGGCGGACGATCGCCAAACACCCGCACAACGAGGTGGCGATCGCGCGCGGCTACGACGCCGAGTCGCACCTCATGGCCATGGACATCGAGGGGATCGACGTCGCGATCCTCTACGGCACGCGCGGGCGGCAGGTCCAGATGCACGACGACCTGGACCCGGCGCTGGCCGGTGCCCTGGCCCGGGCGCACAACAACTGGACCTACGACTACTGCCAGGCCAACCCGAAGCGCCTCAAGTTCGCTGCCCAGGTCTCGTTCCACGACGTCAACCTGGCGGTCGAGGAGGCGCGGCGGGCCGTCCGGGAACTCGCCGCCGTCGCGGTCATCGGTAACCCGAACCCGGTCAACGGACGACACATCCACGACCCCTACTTCGAGCCGCTCTGGGCGGCGATCGAGGAGCTGGGGGTGCCGGTCGGCTTCCACCCCACCGGGATCTCGTCCCTCCGGGACGACATCGCCCGGCGCTTCCTCGACCACCCGAACGGCCGCGTGATCGGCGGCGCGGCGCGCAACCCGATGGAGCTCATGCTCGCCTTCGGGAGCCTGGCGGCAGGCGGCGTGCTCGAGCGCCACCCCGGACTCCGCTGCGCCTTCCTCGAAGGCACGTGCGGGTGGCTCCCGTGGTGGCTCTGGAGGCTCGACGAGCTGTGGGAAAAGTTCGGCCCGGGCTCCGATATCAAGATCTCGGCGCTCGCGAGCGAGTACTTCTTCCGCCAGTGCTTCGTCGCCACCGACGCGGATGAGAAGGTGCTCCGCCAGGTGGTCGAGGCGGTGGGCGATGACGCCATCGTGGTCTCGACCGACTACCCCCACTCGGACGGTCTCTTCCCCGACGCGATCAACGAGTTCGTTCGACTGGAAGGGGTGAGTGACAAGACCAAGGCGAAGATCCTGTGGGACAACTGCGCGCGCCTCTATCCCCTGGCCGCAGGCCGCTAGCGGAGCGCCTATGAACATCGAGAAGTTCGTCCACGCCTACGCGACCAAGAGCACGCGGTCCCGGCAGCTCTACGAGGAAGCGCTCCGGGTCATGCCCGGCGGCAACAGCCGGACGACCACCTTCTTCGACCCGTACCCGTTCTACATTGCGCGCGGGAACGGCGCGCGGATCTGGGACGTGGACGGCGTCGAGCGCCTCGACTTCAACGGCAACTACACGAGCTTGATCCTCGGCCACGCGCCCCCTCCCGTGATCGCCGCGATCCGGGAAGTGGCGGCGCTCGGCGTCTCCTTCCCCGGTCCGACAGAGCACGAGCTGAGGCTGGCCGAGCTCCTCTGCCGCCGGCTCCCGTCCCTCGAGCGCGTCCGCTTCGCCAACTCGGGGACGGAGGCCACCATGAACGCCGTCCGCGCTGCCCGCGCGTTCACGGGGCGGCAGAAGATCGCCAAGTTCGAGGGCGCCTACCACGGCACCCACGACTGGGTCATGGTGAGCGTGGCGCCCGACCCGGCGCGGGCGGGCGCGCGGAAGGGACCCCGGGCCGTCGCCTGGTGCTCGGGGATCCCGCCGGCGGTACTCAAGCACGTCGTGGTGCTCCCGTGGAATGACCCCGAGGCGTGCCAGAAGATCCTCAAGCGCGAGCGCAAAAACCTCGCCGCCGTCCTGGTGGACCCGCTCCTCGGGATCGGCGGCATCATCCCGCCCGTGGACGGCTTCCTCCAGCGCCTGCGCGCCCTGACCGAGCGCGAGGGGATTGTCCTGATCTTCGACGAGGTGATCTCGTTCCGGGTGGCGTCCGGCGGGGCTCAGGAGCGCTTCGGCGTGCGGCCCGATCTCACCACTCTCGGCAAGATCATCGGCGGCGGCCTGGCGGTCGGAGCGTTCGGTGGACGGGCCGACATCATGGCGGTCTTCGATCCGAGGGGCGGGCGCGCCCGGCTGAGTCACGGCGGGACCTTCAACGCGAACCCGATCACCATGGCCGCGGGTGCGGCCACGCTCAACCAGTTGACTCCCGAGGCCTACCGGCGCCTCGACGCCCTGGGCGACCGCGTCCGCGCCGGCGTCACCGCCCTGTTGAAGCGGCTGGATCACCCCGGCCAGGTCAGCGGTGTGGGCTCGCTCTTCTGCCTCCACTGGACCGAGGCCAAGCTCACCGACTATCGATCGAGCCGGCCGGCGGATCCGGGGGCACCGCTCCGGGTCTTCATGGGGCTCCTGAACGAAGGAATCCTGCTGACGCAGCGCGGCCTGGGCTGCTGCTCGCTGGCCATGACCGATCGGGAGGTGGACCAGTTCGTCCGCGCCCTCGAAGCCACCCTCCAGAAGGAACACAACTAGCTGGTCAGTCGGAGTAATGCCCTTCGAGCGCGGGCTTCGCCCGCGCAACCGATTCCTGGGGGAGGCCTCGGAGGGGGCCCGGGTACCCGCGCCGAAGGCGTGGGTGTCCCCCTCCGATCCTCAGTCAGGCGATCGAAAACCGGGCGAGCCTGAACGGCGCCCAGGGCAGCGAGGGGGGCTGGCGCTGGCGAGCTCCGTCACCAGCTTTCCTGTCGCCGGCGACTGCGTGAAGCCCAGCATGCCATGCCCGGTGGCCACGATCAGACCCTCCACCCCTGGCACGCGGTCGATAATGGGCAGACCGTCGGGCGTCAGGGGTCGCAGCCCGCACCAGGCCGCCTCATTGCGAAGCTCGAGCCGATGATCGAGGGTCGCGCGGGCACCCTTGATCACCGCCTGGTAGCGGGTCTGGTTCAGGCTCAGGTCATGCCCGGTCAGCTCGAGGGTCCCGCCGAAGCGCAGACGCGGGCCAAGGGGCGTGATGGCGATCCGCTTTTCGTGGACCAGGAGCGGGAGCCGCGGCGCTCCCGCGTAGCTGTCAATCGTGCAGCTATAGCCTTTCGCGGGCTCGAGCGGAAGCACGACTCCGAGGGGCTCTGTAAGCTCGCCGGTCCACGCCCCGGCGGCGAGCACCGCCACGTCGGTCGGCAGCTCGTCGCGCGGCTCCTCGATGACGACGCCGGCAACGCGTCCCGCCTCCACCACGATGCGTGTCACGCGCCGGTGACGCAGGAGCCGCGCCCCCCGCTTCTCCAGTTCCTGCGCTAGCGCGCGGACGTACTCGAAGCAGTTCCCGTGAGCCTCGCCCTCGACGACGAGCGCCCCCCGGACGCCGGCGCCCAGGGCTGGCTCCGCCTCGCGCGCTTCCGGCCCGGTGAGCACGCGCGCCCGGAACCCCGCCAAGTCGAGCCGGTGCTGCTCCTCCACAGCGGCCGCGAGCCCCGCGTCGGACAGGTAGATGTTGAGCAGGCCCTTCCGCTCGTAGAAAAACCCCACCCCGGCGTCGCGCGCCAGCTCCTCGAACAGCTCGAGGCTCGCCCGGCTCAGCCCCACCAGCGCGTGGAATCCCCGCTCCGCCGCCTCGGCAGAGCAGAAGCGCCGGAACTCCCGCAGCCACCGGAGAAACCGCCGATCCACGCGCGGCCTGACGTAGAGCGGGCTCTCGGGCGCCAGCATCCAGCGGAGGCCCTGCCAGATCACCCCGGGGCCGGGGACCGGGTGCGAGTGACTCGGGACGATCAGGCACGCGTTGGCGTAGGAGCAGCCTTGCCCGACGTCGCCGCGATCCGCCAGCGTCACCTGCCATCCTGCGCGCTGGAGGTAGTACGCTGCGGCGATCCCGATGGCGCCCATCCCGATGACGACCGCTCGCTGAGACATGGCTCTCGCCCCGCGTCGACACGCCTCGGACGCTCTAGTATGCCCACCGGGGAGCGTCAACGACGCGGGGCTTGACGTGATACGGGAGCTGTAGTACGTGTTTCCAGGACCGGACGACTGATCCGGCTGATCGATTCTGCGCGTTGCGGGCGAGTGGCGAGGATCCGATGGATCTTAAGGCGTGGTCCTTTGTGCTGTTGGCTATCCTGGGGTACGGGATGTGGGGGTTCCTGGGAAAGGTCGGCGCCGAGGCGGTGGGGAAGTACGAGTACATTCTCCTGTCTTACGTCGTGGCCACGCTGGCCTTCGCCGGCGCGTTCGGGGGGTGGTCCGCGGGGACCGTCCCGTGGTCGTGGGCGCTCATCCTGCCCGTGGCCGGCGGCGTCTTCACGGCCCTCGGCGTCATCGGCTTCTTCTCCGCCATCGAGCGCCTCCCGCTCGTCATCGCCGCGCCGCTCACCGCGCTCTACCCGATCGTGACCGTCGCCCTGAGCCTCCTCATCCTCGGCGAGCGCCTGACGCCGATGCAGGCGCTGGGCATCGCCTGCGCCGTTCTCTCCGGGGTGCTGCTCAGCCGGTGACGCCACGGCTCCCGTGTGAACTCCCGGGCTTGACCGCCCGGTGGCGCCCGCACCGCGTTGCGGTCGCCTCAGGGGGGCGAGGGGGGGCTCGGCCGCATCGCGCCCAGCCTAACCCGCCCGATAGACGACGATCCGGAGCCGGGTGGGCTTGAAGGCGTTACAGGGATTCCGCTCCTGGGGGCAGTTCGAGATCCCCACGACGAGGTCGGTCTCCGCGCGAAGATCGATATGATCCCCGGGTTTCGAGCGGGGCTCCCGGATGGCGATCCGCCCGTCCGCCTCCAGCGCCACGTTCATGAACACGTTGAAGCTGTAGGGCATCTCGCGGAGCGAGATCCCGAATGGCTTCAGCGCGTGCTCCAGGTTCGACCGGCAGTTGGGACTGTCGGCGATCCCGTAGCGTACGCGGTTGGACCCCTCGCTGCACGAGCCCGCGAGGAGGTCGTGCCGGCCGCAGGTGTCCTCGGTGATGGTCATGAGCTTGCGGCAGCGGTCGGACAGCAGGCTGTGGCCGGTGCTGATGTAGATGGTGCCCTGGAGCAAGGCCGTGTTGTTCACCGAGAGCTTCTCGGAGGTGTCGTCCCGGCAGAAGCAGACCAGGTCCGCGACCTGCTGACCCTCCAGGTCGATGATCCGCAGGATCTCCCCCGCCTTCACGCCGAAAGCGGTTCGACTCCGGGGCTCCAGCACCTCGTCGCGAAGCACGGTTCCCGGCACGCTCCCGGTCGCCATCGGCCTCTCCCCGCCCAGAGTTGAGATCAGGAGCATCTCGTAGCATGCTCTTCTGAGCGTGTCAACAGCCACCCAGAAGTCCTTGGGCTTGACCGGGTCGAGACTCTGTGATAACTCATCCCCGGGCCCAGGACGGTCTGGGAGCTCCCGGCGAACAAAGACGCTCCGGGGTGGGAGTGAGAGGGTTTCGTCTGTGCGATCTTCTCCGGCGTTCTGCCAAGCCGGTGAGAGGTCCGTTTCGCTTCGAAGGAGGTGATCAGAGGACCACGCGTCAGGGTCGGGCGTAGCGTCCCCGCCCGAGTCATCTGCTTCGAGCGCGGGCTTGGCCCGCGCAACCGAGGGGGGAGGTTCGGAAGGGGGGCGAAGCCCCCCTCCGAGGATCTCTAGAGTGTCAACCCCGGCTGACCGAAAAGGAGGGGAACCCATGAAACGTTACTGGAGGATCGCGGGCCTCGGCGCGGCGCTCCTGGCGCTGCTTGTGTGGGCGCCGGCCGGCGACGCCGCGAAGCACTGCCCGAAGGGCAAGATGAAGTTCTATACGAGCTGGCCGATGCAGGGCGCCATGATCCCGGAGTCGGACGGGATGAGGAACGGCGTCAAAATGGCTGTCGAGGAAGCTGGCGGAGCCGTGAGCGGCTACTGCATCGAGGTCATCAACCTGGACGACGCCTCACCGCAGACCGGCAAGTGGGACGGCGCGGTGGAGGCGGAGAACGCCAACAAGGCCGTGGCCGACAAGGACGCTATGGTCTACATCGCCACCTACAACAGCGGCGCGGCCAAGGTGAGCATCCCGATCACCAACCGGGCCCGGATGATGCAGATCACCCCCGCCAACACCTACCCCGGGCTCACCAAGAAGATCGGCGCGGCCCCGGGCGAGCCGGAGATGTACCGCCCCACCGGCGTCGCCAACTACCTGCGCCACTTCCCCGCCGATGACATCCAGGGGGCGGTCGGGGCGCGGTGGGCCAAGGCGATGGGCCACAAGAAGGTGTTCATCCTCGACGACCAGGAACTCTACGGCAAGGGCGTGGCGGACGTCTTCGACATTGAGGCGAAGAAGATCGGCCTTCAGGTGGTCGGCCACGAGGGCATCGACTGGAAGCAGCCTGATCAGAAACCGGTCCTGACCAAGATTCGAGCCACCGGCGCCGACCTGATCTACATGGGGGGTGTCATTGAGACCGGCGTGCAGGTCATCGTGCGCCAGATGAAGGACCTGGGCCTGGTGATGCCGAAGGTCAGGTTCATGGGGGCCGACGGCTTCTTCCAGGACGAGCTGTTCAAGGGCGCCGGGTGCGAGTCGGTCGAGGCGGTCGGCTTCCGGATGACCTTTGCCAGCCTCCCCTTCGAGCAGTTGACGGGGGTAGGCGGCAAAGCTTACCGGATGTACAAGGACAAGTTCAAGATCGAGCCCAGCTCCTATGCCCTGTACGCCTACGATGCTGCTCGCATCGCCATCGAGGCGGTCAAGCGGGCAGGCAAGAAGGAGCGCGAGGCCATCAGGAAGGCCGCCTTTGGGATCAAGGACTACGAGGGGATCAACGGCAAGTTCAGCTTCGACGAGAACGGGGATTCCGACTCGAAGATCATGAGCGGCTACGGCGTGGAGAAGTGCAAGTTCAAGTTCCTCCAGGTCCTCCAGTTCTAGTGGTCGAAGGAACCCCGGCGTGACCTCCAAGGAGGGAGGCCGTCCCAACGGCGCGGCCTCCCTCCTTTCCGTATAGACCTGGCTGGGGTAAGCGCGATGGAATGGTATGAGGTGCTCGTTCAGCAGACCATCAACGGCCTGACGCGCGGGTCGGTCTTCGCCCTGATCGCCCTGGGCTACACGATGGTCTACGGCATCATCGAGCTGATCAACTTCGCCCACGGCGACGTCTTCATGCTGGGCCTCTTCATCCCGCTGGCGATCCTGGCGGCCATGGGAATCTCCAAGACGCTGGTGGGGTGGCAGCTCGTCGGCGTCCTCATTCCCCTCTTCTTCGTCACGATGCTCGCGACCGGTGCCATCAACTTCACGATCGACCGGGTGGCCTACCGACCCCTCCGGCGGGCGCCGCGGCTGGCGCCCCTGATCACAGCCATCGGCGTCTCCTTCATGATCGAAAACCTGGCCTTGCTCTGGAAGGGACCGGCGCCGCTGCCGTTCCCGGACCTCTTCCCCAACGTGGACATCCTGAACACCTGGCTCGGGATGGACACCCTGATCTTCTTCACCACGAAAGACCTCTTCGTCATCGTCGTCACGCTGCCCCTGATGGTCGGCCTCAACCTCTTCGTGACGAGAACCCGGTGGGGCAAGGCCATGCGGGCCGCCTCCCAGGACCGGGAGACGGCCGCTGCCATGGGGATCAACGTCGAGCGGATGATCATGCTGACGTTCTTCGTCGGCGGGGCCCTGGCGGGAGCGGCCGGCCTGATCCAGGGGATGTACTACAACATCGGGCAGTGGTGGATGGGCTATCAGGCGGGGCTCCGGGCGTTCACGGCCGCCGTCATCGGTGGCATCGGGAACATGCCGGGAGCCGCGCTGGGCGGCCTGCTCATCGGGTTCTTCTCAGCGTGGAGCGATCAGTACATCTCGGCCCGCTGGACCAACGCCATCGTCTTCTCCATCCTCATCATCTTCCTCGTCTTCAGACCTCACGGTCTGTTAGGCGAGCGGGTCCCGGAGAAGCTGTAGACGGATGTTGACCTTTCGCGCCATCTCTCTACGGCAGCTTGCAGTGAGTGGCCTCCTGGCCGTTGCCGTCGTCGCCTACCCCTTCATCGACCGGGCGCTCATCCCCCCCCAGCACAGCACGCTCCACGCCGTCACCGACGCCATGATCTACGTCCTCCTGGCGCTCGGGCTGAACATCGTGGTGGGGTATGCAGGCCTCCTGGACCTGGGCTACGCGGCGTTCTTCGCCATCGGCGCGTATGCGATGGGTCTCCTCAACTCACCGCTCCAGGGGCTCCAGTGGGGTTTCTGGAAGGTCATCTGGGTCAGCGCCATCGTCTCGGCGATCTTCGGGCTGATCATCGGGGCCCCGACCCTCAGGGTGCGGGGGGACTACCTGGCCATCATCACGCTGGCCTTCGGCGAGATCATTCCCGTGGCCATCCGCAACCTGGGGGACATCAACATCGAGATCGGGGGCTGGGTACTCACCCATCGCCTGAACCTCACCGGCGGCGAGAACGGGATCAACCCCGTCGGGCGCCCGACCTTCCCGGGGGTCTCCTTCGACGAGAGCATGCCGTGGTATTACCTGATCCTGGTCATCGGGGCGGCCTCGGTCTGGGTCATGAGCCGCATGGCCACCTCACGCCTCGGCCGGGCCTGGATGGCCATCCGCGAAGACGAGACGGCGGCCGACTGCATGGGCGTCGATCCCATCAAGACCAAGCTCCTCGCGTTCGCTCTGGGAGCAACCTTCTCCGGCTTTGCCGGCTCCGTCTATGCCGCCAAGCTCCAGGCCATCACCCCGGGCGCCTTCGAGTTCAACGTCTCCATCATGCTCCTCTGCATGGTGGTGCTCGGGGGGATGGGGAGCCTGAAGGGGGTGATCCTGGGCGGCCTGCTCATCACCGTTTTCGACCGGGTTGTCCTGGTCCAGAGCACCGGGCTGGTCCGAACGCTCGGTCACACGATCGGCTCGCCCGCGCTCCAGGCTGCGGATCTGAGCCTCTGGCGCTGGTTCTTCTTCGGCCTCGGCCTGGTCGTGGTCATGCTGGTGAAGCCGGAGGGGCTGGCTGGCGTCAGGCGCGTGAGGCTCGCGGAGGTGGACGAAGGCGACGAAGCGACCCCAGAAGCTCTGTCGCTCGCATCTGCCCTCAGCAACCCAGGCGTGATGGCGGAGGGGGTTCGCTGGATCAGCCAGGGCGCCGCCGAGGGGGACGCTGGCGGCGCCCGCGGCGGGCCCCTCCTGGAAGCCCGCAGGGTCACCAAGCGCTTCGAGGGCCTGGTGGCGCTCGATCGGGTGGACCTGGTCATCCCCGAGGGAGCGATCATCGGCCTGATCGGCCCCAACGGCGCCGGGAAGACTACGTTCTTCAACTGTGTCAGCGGGCTCTGGTCCCTCACGAGCGGCGAACTCCTCTTCGATGGCCAGAGCATCGTGGGGCTCAGGCCCAACCGGATTACGGCGCGAGGCATCGCCCGCACGTTCCAGAGCATTCGCCTCTTCGCCAACATGACAGCCCTGGAGAACGTCCTCGTGGGGCAGCACGCCCGCCTGCGCGCCGGGGTGGTCGGTGGGATCGTCCGCCCGCCGGCCGTGGCGCTCGAAGAGCAGCGCGCGCGGGAACGGGCCCGCGAGCTCCTGGCCTTTGTTGGCCTGGCCGGCAAGGAGGAAGTCGCGGCCAAGAACCTCTCCTACGGCGACCAGCGCCGCCTGGAGATCGCACGCGCCCTCGGGACGCGCCCCAAACTGCTCATGCTGGACGAGCCCACGGCGGGGATGAACCCCGCCGAAACCGAGGCCCTGACCCAGTTCATCGGCCGGCTCCGGAGCGAGCTCGGGATCACGATCCTCCTGATCGAGCACCACATGGAAGTCGTCATGGGGATCTCGGATCGGATCACGGTCCTGGACTACGGGGTGAAGATCGCCGAGGGCCCGCCCGCCCAGGTCCAGCGGGATCCCAAGGTGATCGAGGCGTACCTCGGCAAGGGGTACGAGGCGGAGCTGGCCCGTGCTTGAGCTGGCAGACGTCCACACATATTACGGAAACATCCGGGCCCTCAAGGGGATTTCGCTCAAGGTTGACAAAGGGGAGATCGTCACCCTTATCGGCTCCAACGGGGCCGGGAAGACCACGACGCTCAAGACGATCATGGGGACCCTGCGTCCCCTCAAGGGGCGCGTGACGCTCGACGCTCATCGAATCGACCGACTTCCGACGGACCGGATCGTCCGCCTGGGAATCGCGCATGCTCCCGAGGGCCGGCGCATCTTCCCGCGGATGACCGTCATGGAAAACCTCGAGCTCGGTGCCTTCGCCCGCGCGGACAAGCAACACGTTGTCGCCGACATGGAGCGGGTCTTCGCCCTCTTTCCTCGGCTGAAGGAACGCCTGCACCAGAAGGGCGGGACGCTCTCCGGCGGCGAGCAGCAGATGCTGGCGATCGGGCGCGCCCTCATGGCCCAGCCCCAGCTGCTCCTGCTCGACGAGCCGTCCATGGGCCTGTCGCCGATCCTCGTCGAGGCGATCTTCGAGACGATCCGCGACATCAGCCAGCAGGGCATGACGATCCTGCTCGTGGAGCAGAACGCGCGGATGGCGCTCCGCATTGCCCACCGGGGGTACGTCATCCAGACCGGCCGTATCATCCTGCACGATTCCGCCGCCGGCCTGCTCCGGAGCGACCTCGTCCGCAAGTCCTACCTCGGCGAGAAGTAAGGCCCCTCACCCCAATCCTCGCCCCGTCGGGGGAGAGGGGAGGGTGAGGGGTGCACGTAAGGGGGGCGCAGCGATGAAACTGAAGGACCGTGTCGCCATCGTGACCGGCTCGAGCATGGGGATCGGCGAGGCCATCGCCCGCCTGTACGCCCAGAACGGCGCCCGCGTCGTGATCAACTCCCGATCGCTCGAGCGGGCCCGGAAGGTCGCGGACGAGCTGGTCCGGGCCGGCTTCGAGGCTCTCCCCATCGAGGCCGACGTCGCCGAAGGGGCGGAGGTGGATCGGATGGTGCGGCAGACCGAGGAGCGCTGGGGGCGGCTCGACATCCTCGTGAACAACGCCGGGACCTCGATGATCGCCCCGTCGGTGGAGCTGGCCGAGGCCGACTGGCGGCGGACCCTGGACGTGGACCTGACCGGGCCTTTCCTCTGTGCCCGGGCGGCGGCCCGCGTGATGATCGCACGGGGCGGTGGAGTTATCCTCAACATCTCCTCGATCCTCGGCGAGACGGGGCTCCAGATGCGCGCCGCCTACTGCGCGGCCAAGCACGGGCTGATCGGCCTGACCAAGGTGCTGGCGGTCGAGTGGGCGAGGCATCGGATCAGGGTCGTGGCCATCAACCCCGGATACATCCAGACCCCCATGGACGTCGGCGACCAGTCCTCCGGCGGCTACACGCCGGCCGACATCCGCCGACGGACCCCACAGGGCCGCTACGGCACAGCGGACGAGGTCGCCCGCTGCGCGCTGTTCCTGGCTTCGGAGGACGCTACGTATATCACCGGCAGCGTGGTGAACGTGGACGGCGGCTGGCTGGCGTACGGCGGCTGGTGAGGAGGCAGCGCATGCAGGCGCCCATCTTCGACTACATGACGAGGTACCGGTACAAGAAGGTCATCCTCTGCCAGAACGCGGCCGTCGGGCTCAAGGCCGTCGTCGCGATCCACAGCACCACGCTGGGGCCGGCGACCGGCGGGACCCGGATGTGGACCTACCCGTCTGAGACCGACGCCACCCTCGACGCCATGCGTCTGGCCCGGGGCATGACCTACAAGTACGCCGCAGCGGGCGTGGACCTGGGCGGCGGCAAGTGCGTGATCATCGGTGACCCGAAGACCGAGAAGACCGAAGGCCTGCTCC
Organism: Candidatus Rokuibacteriota bacterium; assembly: GCA_016209385.1. NCBI lineage: Bacteria > Candidatus Rokuibacteriota > Candidatus Rokuibacteriota bacterium. The sequence goes on along the minus strand of JACQWB010000300.1, from coordinate 2,513 downwards.
GGGCCCTGGGCCGCTTCATCCAGTCCCTGGGTGGGGAGTTTTTGACGGGTGAGGATGTCGGGACCACGCTGAACGACATGGAGGTCCTGGCGTCCGAGTGCGACTACATCGTGACCCTCCCCGAGCACGCCGGCGGCGCCGGGCCGATCGCCCCGGCCACCGCCTTCGGGGTCCTCCAGGCCATGAAGGCGTGCTGCCGCCAGGTGTACGGAGACGACAGCCTCGGGGGCCGGCGCGTGACCCTCCAGGGGTTGGGCGCGGTGGGCTCGGAGATGCTGAAGCTCCTCATCAAGGAGGGAGCCGAGGTCATCGTGACCGACATCGACGCCGCCAAGGTGGAGTGGGCGCGGCGCGAGACCGGTGCGCGGGCCGTGGCGCCCGAGGCCATCTACCGCGAGCCCAGCGACATCTTCTGTCCCTGCGCCCTCGGCGGCATCGTGAACGACGAGGTCCTCCCCCAGCTCACGTGCCGGATCGTCTGCGGCAGCGCCAACAACCAGCTCTGGGAGGAGCGGCACGGCGACCAGCTCGACCGCCGCGGCATCCTCTACGCCCCCGACTACATCGCCAACGCCGGCGGCACCATCTTCGACACCGACCGGCTGCGCAAGGGCGGCTTCAACCGCCAGCGCGCCATGCACAACGTGGCCCGCATCGGGCAGACGATGGAGGAGCTGATCGCGCTCTCGAATCGGGAGGGCATCCCCACCTACGTGGCGGCCGACCGGCTGGCGGAGCAACGGCTCGCCATGAAGGAGAAGGTCCGCCTGATCTGAGGCCGCGCGGACGACGCCGATGCTCGACGTGATCATCCCGGCCCGGGAGGGCCGCGCCTTAGAGCTGCGAACCGGGCAGCGGCTCAAGATCATCGACGTCCAGGGGCAGCAGGTGGCGGACTTCGTCGCCTTCAACCTGCATAACCTGGACGAGTTCCTCTCCGTCTGCCACACGCGCGGGATGCTGGGGAGCCTCCGGCCACAGCGCGGCCGGCCCCTCTACACGAACCTCCGCAACGCGATCTTCGTCCTCGAGGAGGACACCGTCGGCGTCCACGACATGCTCTTCGCGCCCTGCGACCGCAAGCGCTACGCCCTCGACTACGGGGACCACGCCCACCCCGGCTGCCGCGACAACCTCCACCACGCCCTGGGCGGCCGAGTGCCCTACGCGCGCATCCCGGACACGGTGAACTGGTTCATGAACGTCCCGTGGACGGCCGATGGCCGCGTCGAGATCGCCGCGCCGGTCTCGAAGGCCGGGGACTCTGTCGTCCTGCGCGCCGAGATGGACGCGCTCGTCGCCATCTCGGCCTGCCCGCAGGACAAGAACCCGTGTAACGCCTTCAACCCCACCGAGCTCCGCGTCCAGGTCTTCTGACCTTGCAGGAGGGTCCTCCCCCGCGCCGGCCTGACCGGCCCGCCTGGCGGGGGGCCGCCCTCATCCTGAGCGCCGACCTCTGCTGGGGTGTGTCCAGCAGCCTGGCGAAGCTCCTGCTCAACCGGAGCGCGGTGACGCCCGCGGCTTTGACCGCGCTCCGGGTCACCATCGCCTTTCTCGTCCTCCTCTCCATCCTGGGCCCGCGCCGCGGCCGTCGCCTGGAGGCCCGGAGCGAGGACCTCCCGCTCCTCTCGGTCGTCGGGCTGGTCGGCTTCGCGGCGAACAGCTACTGCTACTACACCACCCTCAGCCTGACCAACGTCGCCACCGCCATCCTGCTCATCTACCTGGCGCCGATCTTCCTCGCCCTCTACGAGGGCCTCGTCCTCCGCCGCTGGCCCGCCCCCTCCACGCTGGCCGCCATCGCCCTCGCCGTCGGGGGCTGCTTCGTCCTCGTGAGGGGGTACGACCCCGGCACGCTCCGGTTGAACCTCGCGGGCCTGGGCTTCGGCCTCACGACGGCGGGCGCCTTCGCCACCTACACCGTGGCCAGCCAGCGGATGCTGCGCGCGTACGACTCCTGGACGGTCCTGCTCTACGGGTTCGGGATCGGCAGCGCGGCGTGGTGGGTGCTCTTCCCGCTCTGGGCCTCCGCCGGGGTGGAGAACTCGGCGCGGACCTGGAGTCTGATCGTGGCGATCGCCCTCGGAGGGACACTCCTCCCCCATGGCCTGTTCGTCCGCGGCCTCACCTACCTCCCGCCGACGCACGCGACCCTCCTCAGCACGATGGAGCCGGTGATCGCGGCGGGCGTGGCCTACCTAGTGCTCGGCGAAACCATGGCGCCAGCGCAATACGCCGGCGGGCTCCTCGTCCTGGCCGCGGTCCTCCTCGTCCAGCTCCGGCCCGAAGTCCCGGCCGAGGCCGGGTGAGGCCGCGCGCCCCTCAGCCCTAAAAACGCTCTAAGGAGCCCAACGCCGCACCAGACCTGACAAGTCGTGCACCCATTTGGTGAGTCGGAGTAGGGATTGATGATTGCTCATAACCCCCTCCACAGATCCCAGCGTGCGGGACTACCGCACTGGGCTCTTGCCTTAGGTGACAACGCCAAGTCGCCGCAGGGGATAGGGATGGGT
>JACQWB010000299.1 GCA_016209385.1 Candidatus Rokuibacteriota bacterium | reverse complement strand
GGCTGGGACGCCTTCGGGCTCCCCGCCGAGAATTCCGCGATCGAGCACGGCGTTCATCCCGCCGTCGGGACCAACGAGACCATCGCCTACATGAAGACGCAGCTCAAGAAGATGGGCTGCTCCTACGACTGGGACCGCGAGCTGGCCACCTGCGATCCCGAGTACTACCGCTGGGAGCAGCAGATCTTCATCCGGATGTTCGAGCGCGGGCTCGCCTACCGCAAGCGTTCCACCGTGAACTGGTGCCCGGGATGCCAGACGATCCTGGCCAACGAGCAGGTCGAGGCCGGGCGCTGCTGGCGGTGCGAGGCCGAGGTGGTGCCGAAGGCCGTGGAGGGGTGGTTCTTCAAAATTACCGAGTACGCCGAAGAGCTGCTGGCGTGGTGCGACAGGCTCACGGGGTGGCCCGAGCGGGTCCTGACGATGCAGCGGAACTGGATCGGCAGGAGCGAGGGCGCCGAGTTCGGCCTGCCGGTGGTCGGCCGGCCGGGGCTGGCGATCAATGTCTTCACGACGCGCCCGGACACCTCCTTCGGCATGACGTACGCGGTCCTGGCCCCCGAGCACCCGCTCGTGGACCAGCTCGTGGCCGACCAGGACGAGCGGAAGGCTGTGGCCGCGTTCCGGGAGGAGGTCGTCACGCAGTCAGAGGCCGAGCGTCTCGCGGCTGACCGGCCGAAGCGCGGGCTCCGACTGAAGATGCGGGCCCTCAACCCGTTCAACGAGCAGGAGATCCCGATCTTCCTGGCGGACTACGTCCTCATGGGCTACGGGACCGGCGCCATCATGGCGGTCCCGGGGGAGGACCAGCGCGACTGGGACTTCGCCAAACAGTACGGGCTGCCGATCGTCGAGACGGTCCAGCGGCCTCCCGGGTGGAGCGGAGAGGCCTACACCGGCGACGGAGTCAAGATCAACTCCGGATTCCTGAACGGGCTCACCGTGGAGGAGGCCAAGCGCCGGGCCACCGACTGGCTCGTCGCGAGAGGTCTCGGCCAGGCGAAGGTGCACTACCGGCTCCGCGACTGGGGGATCAGCCGCCAGCGCTACTGGGGCGCGCCCATTCCCATCGTCTACTGCGGCCGCTGCGGCATGGTCCCGGAGAAGGAGGCGAACCTCCCGGTGGTGCTGCCGCGCGATGTCCAGATCCGCGGCAAGGGCGGCTCGCCTCTGGCAGACGTCCCCAGCTTCGTGAACACGCCCTGCCCCCGCTGCGGCGGCAAGGCCCGCCGCGAGACGGACACCATGGACACCTTCGTGGAGTCGTCCTGGTACTTCTTCCGCTACTGCTGCCCGACGTTCCGGGGCGGAATGGTGGAGCCGCAGGCCGTCCAGTACTGGATGGCGGTGGACCAGTACATCGGTGGGATCGAGCACGCGGTCCTCCACCTCCTCTACTCGCGCTTCTTCACCAAGGTCCTCCGGGACCTGGGGCTGGTGAAGCTGGACGAGCCCTTCGCCAACCTCCTCACCCAGGGGATGGTGATCAAGGACGGGGCCAAGATGTCCAAGTCGAAGGGGAATGTGGTGGACCCGGACGATCTCATCGCCAGGTACGGCGCCGACACGGTCCGGCTCTTTTCCCTCTTCGCCGCGCCTCCCGAGAAGGATCTGGACTGGAACGACCAGGGGGTCGAGGGTGCGTTCCGGTTCCTCAACCGCGTGTGGCGCTTCGTCCAGCGCCAGCTCCCCGAGCTCGCCGCGACCCCGGCGCGGCCCGCCCAGCTCTCCGAGGAGGGGCAGAGGTTCCGGCGCGTGGTGCACGAGACGACCAAGCGGGTGACGGACGACATCGAGGACGAGTTCCACTTCAACACCGCCATCAGCGCCATCATGGAACTGGTCAACGCACTCTACGCCTTCGAGCACGGCTCGTTGGACACGATGAGCCGGGAGGAGCGGGCGGCGCTCCTCCGCGAGGGGGTGGAGACGCTGGTGCTCCTCCTCGGGCCCTTCGCCCCTCACGTCGCCGAGGAGCTCTGGACCCAGCTCGGCCATCGCACGAGCCTCTTCCTGCGGCCCTGGCTCCAGCCCGACCCGGCGGCGCTCGTGAGGAAAGAGGTCCTCATCGTGGTCCAGGTCGACGGCAAAGTGCGGAGCCGGCTCACCGTCGAGAGCGGCGCGGGGGACGAGCAGGTCAAGCTGCTGGCCCTCGCGGACCAGCGGGTACAGCCCTGGCTCCAGTCGCGCCCGGTGGACCGCGTGGTGGTGGTGCCGGGCCGGCTGGTCAACATCGTCACCCGCTCGTGACACGGCCAATCCGCGTCGTGGTCCTCGCGATCATGCTCGTCTCGGGCGCGTGCGGGTATTCCTTCCGCGGGAGTCTCCCCGACCACATCAAGACCGTCGCGGTGCCCGTGTTCGTCAACCGGACCGCGGAGCCGGCGGTGGAGAACTTCATCACCGGAGCGGTCATCGACGCCTTCGTGACCAGCGGTCGCCTGCGCGTGGTCCGTCCCGAGGAGGCCGACTCGCTCCTGGAGGGGGAGATCGTGGGGTATCGGATCGAGGCCCTCGCCTTCGATCCCCGCGCCAACGTGCGCGAGTACCGCCTCTGGGTGACGCTCAACCTCCAGTTCCGCGACGTGCGGAAGAACCTGACGCTCTGGCGCCAGCAGGGATTGCAGGAAAAGGCGGACTTCCGCGTCCCCGGCCAGGTCGCAGTCACGATCAGCCGCGAGGAGGCTGCCCTCCGGCAGGCGGCCGTGGACATCGGCCGGACCATCGTCAACCTCGCGGTCAGCCGGTTTTAGTGGGGCGTGTTCGAGCGCGGGCCTGGCCCGCGCCATTAACTCGGTCCTCGCGCGGCGGTAGCCTGCCTCACGGCACGGCCGAACCCGCCACGCTCGAAGACCCAGGGGGGAGGCTCGGAAGGGGGGCGGAGCCCCCCTCCGAGTGCTCGAGTGGACTACGCGACGTTCGTGAGAGAGGTGGAGCGGGCTTGCACCCCTCTCATCTCGCTCCTTCACGGGACCGAGCCCTTCCTGTTGGACGACGCGCTGGCTCGAGTGACGCGGGCCTGCTGTCCCGATCCAGCTCTCGTCCCGCTGAACCGCGAGTGCTTCGACGCCCGGGAGATCGGATGCGCGACGATCCTTCGGTCGGCGCTGACCCTGCCCGTGCTGGCTCCCGCGCGGCTGGTGGTGGTGAAGGAGACCGACGCGCTGGCGGCGAAAGAGGGCCAGCTGCTCGGCGAGTACGCGGCCGCGCCCAATCCTTCCACGCGACTCCTCCTCCTCGCCGGCGAGCTCTTGCCGGCGACCCACTGGCTCCTGAAGGTCGTCCCGCCCGCCGCGGTGGTGCCGGTGCGGGCGCCCGCGGGGCGTGAGCTCCTGGCATGGCTTCGCGACCGGGCGTCGGCCCACGGGTTCACGCTCGGCGACGAGGCGGCCCAGCTCCTGATCCAGCTGGTGGGCGAGGACCTCACCGCGCTCGCCGGCGAGCTGGAGAAGACCATGCTCTGGGCCGGTGGGGCCGGGGGCCGGATCGGAACGGACGCGGTCGAGGCCGTGGTCGGCGAGCGGCGGGCGCGCTCGGTCTTCGATTTGACGCGCGCCCTCGAGCGCCGGACCCTGGGGCCGGCGCTGGCCGCGCTGGAGGCTCTACTGGACTCGGGCGAAGATGCGCTCGGTCTCCTCGGGATGCTGACGCGCGAGGTGCGGCAGACCTGGCTCGCCAAAGCGTGGCTGAAAAAGGGGAAGTCGGCCGACGAGATCGCGCGCGCCCTCAACCGTCCGCCGCGGGTCGTGCAGGCGCTGCTCGCCCGTGCGGAAGCGTCGGCGACGGCGACGCTCAGGCGCCAGCTCGCCCGCTGCTGGGAGGTCGAGCGCCGGCTCAAGGCGAGCGGGCTTCCGCGCTCCGAACTCGCCGCGCTCCTCGCCGATCTCTGCGAGGTCGGATGAGCCGGGCGGCGGTCTGGCTCGTCACGGCGCTCGGTCTGTTCGTCCTCTCGAGCTCGTGTCACCCGGCATTCGCCGAGGCCCCCCGTCGGGCCTCCGGGCCCGCGGGGCCTTCGGATCGGCCCGCGAGGCCCCCGCCACCGGCTCAGCCGGCCCGGTGTCCGGATTGTCTCCGGGCCGGCGCGGCCCGGACGGCCATCGCGCTTCCTGCCGGGGTTCCGCTCGCGGGATACGGCGGGCTCGGCCGACGTCTGCTCATTCCCGACCTCCTGGATCGGTACCCGTACGCGTTCTGGTTCAAGCCCTCCCGCGGCGTCGACGGGCCGATCATGGCCCGCGCGCTCGTCCTCGAGCAGGGGACCGCTCGGGTGCTCTGGATCGCCGTGGATCTGGTGGCCGTGGATCCCCAGCTCGTGGCCGCTCTCAAAAGCCGGTTGACGGCCGAGGGGCTCCGCTACACCGCGCTCATCGTCGCCGCCTCGCATACCCATTCGGGGCCCGGAGCCTTTGCCCGCTCGCGAATCTTCGGGTTCCTCACCCTGGACCGGTTCGTTCCCGAGATCGCCGAGCACCTCCTCCAGGGGATGATCCGGTCCGCCCGCCAGGCCGAGTTCGGCAAGATCCCCGCCCGCGTCGGCGGGGGGAACGGCCACGCCCCCGGCATTGCCGCGAGCCGTCTCGATCTGCCGCTGGACTCCGAGGTCGGCGTGCTCAAGGTCGTTGCGGCCGGCGGCGCCCCGGTCGCGCTCCTGTGGAACTACGCAGTGCACGGCACGGCCCTCGGCAAAGGGAACCTCCGGCTGTCGGGGGACCTAATGGGAGTCGCCGGCCAGCGCCTGGAGCGACACCTCGGCGTTCCGGCGCTCTACACGAACGGCGCCGTTGCCGACGTGAGCCCCGCCCGTCATGGACCGGAGGGTGCGGAATTCCTCGGTGAAGCCCTGGCCCGCCAGGTGCTCGCGGTCTGGGACCGCGTGACTCCAGAGACCGGATCGACGCTCCACGCCCTGGTCGAGCCGCTCCAGCTTCCTCCGCCGAGGCTCGCGCTTCGGGGCTGCCTGGGCAGGTGGCTTCCGCGCTGGCTGACCGTCGGCTTGGGGTGGGCGCTACCGGATCGCAGCGAGCTGGTCGGCGTCGCGGTGGGAGGTCACGCGTGGCTCACGATTCCCGGGGAGATCCAGACCCAGCTGGGTCAGGAGGTGAAGGCTGAGGGCCGGCGGATCTTCCGGAGCACGTTCGTGGTGGGGCTGGCCAACGACTACCTGGGGTACTTCCTCACGCGGGAGGCCCACCACCGCGTGGGCTACATCCAGTGTGCCAGTCCCTACGGGGAAACAGCCGGTGAGGTCGTGGCGGAGCGCGCGAAGGCGCTCCTGCGGCGGCTCGGGCAATCGCTCCCGTGAAGTCCGGCAGGGTTCGGGTGAGGATGTCAGCTCGGCCCGGCGAGTCGGCTCGCGAGCGCCGACTTCTTGCGCGCGGCGGTGTTCTTGTGTATCACGCCCTTGCTCACGGCCTTGTCCAGGCTCCGAATCGCCTCCTTGACGAGGGACCCGGCGTCCTGGGACTTCTGGCCGAGCGCCGCCCGGGCCTCCTTCACCGCCGTCCTCACGCGCGAACGGACCGTCCGGTTCCGGAGCCGGCGCTTCTCGTTCTGCCGCATCCGCTTCAGCGCGGACCTGATATTCGCCACGCTCGAGTTCCTCCTAGGCTTTGGGGTGATTGCGACGGTTCAGGCTACCGTCCGGGTCGGGGCCTGTCAAGCGGACGATCCCCGGAGGGGGGCTCCGCCCCGCTCGCGGAACCTCCCACCGTGGTAGTTCGAGCCGAGGGGCTGCCGACGAGCCGCAGGCGAGGAGAGCCACGAGGCGAGGCCCGAGTGGGTTGTGCTGGCCGGGCGGGTACCCGGGCGGGGTACCCACGCGAACGCGTGGGTGAGGGTTCTGACGCCACGGGGTGTTTCCGGCCGTGAGGGGCCTCGAGGCGCACGACGACGGGCTCCCCGAGACCTCGGTTCAGCCCGGCCTGGTGCGGGCTGTGGGTGCCATCGGTGCCGCGACGCTCGCGAGCCGACTTCTCGGCTTTGTCCGCGATATGGTGGTCGCCCGCGCCTTCGGGGCTGGCCCGGCCACTGACGCCTTCTTCGTCGCCTTCAGGATCCCGAACCTCCTCCGTCGGCTGCTCGCCGAAGGGGCACTGTCCACCGCCTTCCTCCCGGTCTTCGCGGAGTTCTTGACGCTCCGGTCGCGCCCCGAGTTCGACCGGATGTTCCGGTGCGTGGCGGGGGCCCTCCTGGCGGCGCTCTGCACGGTCACCCTCGTCGGCATCCTCCTGGCCCCCTTGATCGTCGCCGTTATGGCCCCGGGCCTCGCTGCCGACCCTCAGCAGGCGCGCCTCGCGACGCACCTCGCCCGCCTCCTCTTCCCGTACCTGATCTTCGTGGGGCTCGCCGCCCTGGCGATGGGCGCGCTCAACGCCCACCGCCGCTTCTTCACCGCCGCCCTGGCGCCGGCCGTGCTCAATGTCGGGATGATCCTCGCCGTGCTCCTCCTGGCGCGGCGGATGGAGGTTCCGATCGTGAGCCTGGCCGTCGGGGTTCTCGTGGGAGGGCTTGGCCAGCTCCTGATCCAGCTTCCGGAGCTCCGCCACTCCAGAGTGCCGCTCGGCCCCTCGCTCGATCTCTCGCATCCGGGGGTCCGGCGGATCGGCGTGCTTCTCGGCCCGTCGGTGTTCGGCCTCGCCGCCGTCCAGCTCAGCGTCTTCGTCAACACGTTCCTTGCCTCGCTCCTCCCCTCGGGGAGCATTTCGTTTCTCTACTACGCCGACCGCGTGATGGAGTTCCCGCTTGGCGTGTTCGGGATCGCCGTGGCCACGGCGTCGCTCCCGCTCCTGGCCGATCAGGCGGCCCGGCGCGACCTGGCCGGTCTCCGCGACACGCTGAACTTCGCGATCCGGCTTTCGTGCTTCGTGGCGGTTCCCGCGTCGGTCGGGCTGATCCTCCTGCGTGTTCCGATCACGCGGGTGCTGTTCGAGCGCGGGCAGTTCGGCGCGCTCGACACCGAGGCGACAGCCTGGGCGCTCGGGTTCTATGCCCTCGGGCTCCCCGCCTTCGCGGGGACCCGCATCGCGGCCCAGGCCTTCTACGCGCTTCAGGACACGCGCACGCCGGTCAAGGTCGGGATCTGGGCCGTTAGCCTCAACGTGGTTCTCGGCGTGGCGCTCATGCGGCCGCTGAGCCATGGTGGCCTGGCGCTCGCGTCGACCTGCGCGTCCACGGCCAACCTCGTCTGGCTCCTCTGGTCTTTGAGGCGCCGGCTCGGCCCGCTCGGCGCCGGAAGGCTCCTCGCGAGCCTGGCGCGGGTCGGCGTCGCCACGGGCTTCATGGCAGCCTGGTGTGGGCTTCTGCTCGTGGCGTGGCCCGCCGCCGGCTCACGGTGGATGGAGGCCGCGTGGCTGGGGGCGGCGGTCGCCGGCGGCATGGGCGTCTACGCCGGGGTGAGCCGGGGCCTCAGGAGCGAGGAGTGGGCCGCGCTGCGGATGCTCCTCTCGCGTCGGGCCGTCGGGGATCGGCGCACCGGGACGATCGGAACCTGAACGGGCCCGGGCGACGGAGCTTGCGTCCCGGGGCGGGAGACTGATATACTCGCGTGTCGTAAGGGACTTCGGATGCCGCGGTTCCCGGTGAGGGTCGCGAGCGCCTCGGGAACGGTCGGTCCTGCCCGGATCGACCCCGACCGAGGCGTCAGCGTTTTTCTAGAGGCTGCCGTCTGGCGCCCGGCCCTACGGGATCGATGAGGGATCCCGTGGCAGAGTTCCTCGAGGCCCTCCAGATGGAGCGGGGGACCTCCCTCAACACGCTCTCCGCTTACCGGCGGGACCTCGCCGGCTTTCGACGCTTCCTGCGGGAGCAGCGCTGGGGCCTGCGGCGGGTCGGATCCCCGGAACTCTCTCGCTACCTCCTTCAGCTTCGCCGGAACGGCCTCAGCCCGCGGAGCATCGCCCGGCACCTCTCGGCCGTCCGCGGGCTCTACCGGTTCCTCGTCCGGGAAGGTCACCTCTGCCGCGACCCGACCGATCAACTGGAATCGCCCCGGCAGCCCCAGCGACTGCCGCGGACGCTCTCGCTCGAGGAGGTGGGCGCGCTCGTGGAGGCGGCCGACGGGAGGACTGCGGTAGGCCTCAGGGATCGGGCGCTCCTGGAGATCCTCTATGCCACCGGAATGCGCGCGTCGGAGTGCTGCAGCCTTCGCATCGAGGACGTCAACCTCTCGGCCGGCTACGTGGTGCCGACGGGGAAGGGGAGCCGCCAGCGGCTCGTTCCGGTGGGGGCCCAGGCGCTCCACTGGCTCAGGCGCTATCTGCAGGAGGGGCGGCCCGCGCTCGTCAGGGCTGGTGACCCCGGCACCCTGTTCGTGAACCGGCGCGGCGGCAGGCTCTCCCGCCAGGGACTCTGGGGGATCATCAAAAAAGCGGCACGGCGCGTCGGGGTCAGGCGGGTCGTGTCGCCCCACACGCTGCGCCATTCCTTCGCCAGCCACCTCCTCGAGCGAGGAGCCGACCTGCGGTCTGTGCAGGCGATGCTGGGGCATGCCGACATCTCGACGACCCAGATCTACACCCACCTCTCCTCCAGGGCGGTGCGCGAGATGTACATGCGGTTTCACCCGAGGGCGCGCGTGTCGCTGGATGGCGCAGCCCGTCGCTCGCCGGCACCCGGCCACGATCCCGGGTCGGCCAGCCGGGAGCTTCGATGATGATCGCCGCACTCGTGCGCGCGTGGGACGATCGCGGGGGCCACGTCGCTCGGGTCGTGGCAGGCGCGTCGCGAAGCAGTCGTCGCTCACGGTATCCGCAGGTGGAGCCGGGGTCGCTGGCGCTCGGCCACCGTGCGGTGGCGGTCTGCTCCGCCGATGCCGCTGTCGCAGAGGCCGCGCGCCTGCTCCGGCGGAGCCGGGCGAGGATCCTCGTGGTGCAGGGGACCGACGCGATCGGCGTGGCCCAGCCTGAGGACCTCCGGCGGGCCCAGGCCTTCGGTCTGGCGAAGCTGCCGGTGGGAGATGTCTCGCGCTGGGACGTGCCCGTGGTGACGGCAGACACCGCGGAGGTGCGTGTGCGCCGCCTCCTCCTGGCGGGGGCGCCAACCGTCCTGGTGAAGGCGCGCGGCGCGGTCGTGGCGGCCGTGGAGTCCGGTCGATGGCGACGGGCGACGGGCAGGGACGGCGGCGGCGCTGCGGCGCTCGCTCTCGCAGGACGGCTCGCGCGCGACCTGCCGGTGGAGCTCCTGGACTTCCTCCGGGGCGTGGGCCGGCTGGCCGAGTTGCTGAACACGCAGGCCTACGTCGCCGGCGGCTTTGTCCGCGATCTGCTCCGGGGCGCGGCGTCGCAGGATCTGGACGTGGTGGTCGAGGGAGACGCTCTGGCGCTGGCCCGTCGGCTCTGCCGCCAGCTCGGCGGAAGCCTGGTCGTCCACCGGGCCTTCGGCACTGCGTCCATCGAGGGGTGGAGCGACGGCCGCGTGGATGTGGCCATGGCCCGTCGGGAGCGCTACGCGGCGCCCGGTGCGCTGCCGGTCGTTCATGCCGCCGGCATCGAGGCGGACCTCGCGCGGCGCGACTTCACCGTCAACGCGATGGCCCTCGCGCTGACGGGGCCGCGCTTCGGGCAGCTCCTCGACCCCTTCGGGGGTTGGCGCGACCTCGGGAGCGGGGCGATCCGGATCCTCCACCCGCTCGCGTTCGTGGAAGATCCCACGCGCATCTTCCGCGCGGTTCGCTACGCGACCCGGCTCGGGTTCCGGATCGACCGGTGGACCCGGAAGAGCCTGGCGGTCGCGTTGAGCCTTGGAGCCTACCCCGCACTTTCGGGCCAGCGCCTCCTGGCCGAACTCGAGCTGATCATGGGCGAAGCCGGCTGGGACCAGAGCCTCTTGACGCTCGGGCGGCTGCGCGCCTTCCGGCTGCTCGACCCGGGGTACCGGTTCTCCCCAAACGCCGCGGCACGGCTCCGGGCTCTCGCCGAGCTGCTCAGGTGGGCGCGCGAGGCCGGCGTCGCCCTGGAGGCGCTCCCGCTGGCCCTGCTGTGCGTCGTGGGCCACCTGCCGGCGCCGCTGGCCGAACGCTGCCTCCGACGCCTGGCACTCTCGGGAGAGCCGCTCGCCCGCCTGCTGGAGGCGTACTCCGCGGGCCCGTCGGTGGCCCGACGCCTCGAGGGCCAGGCGGACGCGCCGCGAAGCCGGTGTGCGGCGATCCTGCGAGCGCGAACCACGGAGACCGTCGGCTTTGCCTGGCTCGTCGGGTCGAGGGCGGTGCGGGAGCGGGTTCAGTGGTTCCTCGCGGAGGGCCAGGGCGTCCGGCCCCTCCTGAGCGGAAGGGATCTGCTGGCCCTCGGGGTGGCCAAGGGCCCAGCCGTCTCTCGGCTTCTCCAGGCGCTTCGCGATCGGCGGCTCGACGGTGAGGTCTCGTCCCGGGAGGGGGAGGTCCGGCTGATCCGCGAGTGGCTGAGCGGCGACGCCGGTACACCGGCGCGGGCAACTGAGGAGGGTTGATGTGGCGACCAAATTCGTCTTCGTGACCGGTGGCGTGGTCTCGTCGCTCGGAAAAGGGCTGGCGGCCGCTTCCATCGGGTCGCTCCTGGAGGCGCGTGGCTTTGGCGTCGCGCTTCAGAAGATGGACCCGTACATCAACGTCGATGCGGGAACGATGAATCCGTTCCAGCACGGCGAGGTGTATGTGACCGACGACGGCGGGGAGACGGACCTCGACCTCGGCCACTACGAGCGCTTTACCAGCGTCCGCACGACCCGGGATCACAACGTGACCACCGGGAAGGTCTATGACGCGGTGATCCGGAAGGAGCGGCGGGGGGACTACCTGGGCCACACCGTCCAGTTGATCCCGCACATCACAAACGAGATCAAGGCCTCGATCCTGAGAGTCGCTACGGGCGTGGATGTCCTGATCGTGGAGATCGGCGGGACGGTCGGCGACTTCGAGAGCCTGCCGTTCCTCGAGACCGCGCGCCAGCTCAAGAACGACGTGGGGCGCGACAACGTCCTCTACGTGCACCTCGCCCTGGTCCCGTTCATCCAGGCTGCCCAGGAGCTGAAGACCAAGGCCATGCAGCACTCGGTGAAGGAGCTGCGCGCGATCGGGATCCAGCCCGACATCCTCCTCTGC
>JACQWB010000298.1 GCA_016209385.1 Candidatus Rokuibacteriota bacterium | reverse complement strand
GTTCGCGACGACCAGGTCGGGGGCCAGCGAGCGGATCAGGTCGAGCTTGGGGTTCTTCTCGCCGCCCACCTTCAGCTTGGAGGCGACCGCCTCGCGCGGCTCGACTCAGAAGGTCGTGACGCCGACGACCGCATCGCCGAGGCCCAGGGCGAAGAGCGTCTCGGTGATCGACGGGATCAGCGAGACGATCCGCCGGAGTGGCGCCCCGGCGGTGAAGACGACGCCGGAGGCGTCGGTGACCGGCTCCACCCCTACTTCCTCTTGGCGCGCAGGCTCTCGATCAGGGCCGCGACCTCCTTCAGGCGGGTCAGCACTTCGGCCTCCGCCTTCGCCACCTTGTCGGGCGGTGCCCCCTTCTCGACGGCGTCCTCGTAGTCGGTCACGGCGACCCCGAAGACCTTCAGCATCCGGCGCGTTTCGTCAGTCGGCATCGCTCACTCCTCCCCGAGCTCGGGCAGGTCCTTCCAGAGCGGCGGACCCTCCGGCTTGAAGTTCTTGGTGTTGACGAAGTGCATCCCGTGGTGGAGGTTCACCTTGAACTTGCCGCCGCCGAAGCGTCCGGCGATGAACGCCGTCGGCTCGTCGAGGAACGCGCCCAGCTCGGCGGCGCGGAGCCTGACGAGCCGCTTGAACCGGATCGTCCTCATCCACGGTTCCTGGACCAGGATCGTCGCGGTGAACTCGGGCCACACGCGGGCGAACTCCTCCAGGAGCTGCCTCCGCGTCGGCCGCTCGACGCCGCGGCCGGCCAGGTTCTTCTTCAGGTACGGCTCGACCAGCTCCCACGCCCACTCGGCGATCATACGGCCGCAGGAAATCCCCCTCCTCCGCCACCTAATTATCACAGGCACCGCCAGCCATCAATAGCCGGTCGCCTCCCGCCCCCACTCGCTCCGTGGTAAGATGGCGCCGGGATGAAGAACTTCGAGCTGGCCAAGCTCTTCTACGAGATGGCCGATCTCCTGGAGATCAACGGCGAGAATGTGTTCCGCGTTCGCGCCTACGCGCGCGCCGCCCAGAATCTCGAGTCCCACGCCGAGGACATCGCCGCGGTCGCCGCGCGCGGGGAGCTGGAGAAGATCCCGGGCGTGGGGCGCGACCTCGCGGCCAAGATCACCGAGTACCTGCGCACCGGCGCGATCGCCGATCTGGAGGCGATGCGGAAGGAGGTCCCGCGCGGCCTCCTCGCCCTCCTGGAGGTCCGCGGCCTCGGGCCCAAGACGGCGAAGCTTCTCCTCGACAGGCTCGGGATCGACAGCGTCGAGAAGCTCGAACAGGCGACGCAGTCGGGCGACATCCTCACCGTCCCCGGCATCCGCGAAAAGAGCCGGGAGAACATCCGAAAGGCGATCGCCACGTGGAAGGCGGGCCAGGTCCGCATGCCCCTCGGGAAGGCCCTGACGCTGGCGGGCTCGCTGGTCGAGACGCTGACGGCGCACGGCGGCGTGGACCGGATCGAGGTGGCGGGCTCCGTGCGCAGGATGAAGGAGACCGTCGGCGACATTGACATCCTGGTCACCTCCACCAACCCTGCCCGGGTCATCGGCACCTTCGTCGGGCTGCCGTCGGCCCAGGACATCCTGGCCCACGGCGACACGAAGGCGTCGATCCGCCACCAGGAGGGGATCCAGGTGGACCTCCGCGTGGTGGAGCCCGAGGCCTTCGGCGCCGCGCTCCAGTACTTTACCGGCTCGAAGGACCACAACGTCCGGGTGCGGGAGATCGCCTCGCGCAAACGGCTCAAGGTCAGCGAGTACGGCGTCTTCGACGAGAAGACCGGCAAGCGGATCGCGGGGGCGGCCGAGGAAGAGGTCTATCGCGCCGTCGGCCTGCCGTGGATCGTCCCCGAGCTCAGGGAGAACACCGGAGAGATCGAGGCGGCGCTCGGCGGGAACCTCCCGGAGCTCATCGAGCTCGGCGCGATCCGCGGCGACCTCCACGCCCACACCGACTGGTCGGACGGCCATCATCCGCTCGAGAAGCTGATCGAGGCGGCCGAGGCGCGCGGCTACGACTACATCATCGTCTCCGACCACTCGAAGTCGGCGACCGTGGCCGGCGGGCTCACGCCCGACGAGCTCCGCGACCAGCTCAGGAAGATCCGCGAGCTCCAGAAGAAGCACCGGATCCGGATCCTGGCCGGCAGCGAGTGCGACATCCTGGCGGACGGGCGGATGGACTTCCCCGACGACCTCCTCGAGGAGCTGGACATCGTGCTGGCCGCCGTCCACTCCCGGTTCAAGCAGGCCCGCGCCGAGATGACGGCCCGGATCGTCCGCGCGCTCGAGAACCCCTACGTCAATATCCTCGTCCACCCGACCGGGCGCCTGATCGGCGAGCGCGACCCCTACGACGTGGACCTCGAGCAGGTGTTCGCCGCAGCCAGGAGGCACGGCAAGGCCGTCGAGATCAACTCCTCCTGGCAGCGGCTCGACCTGAAGGACGTTCACGCCCGCCGCGCAGCCGAGGTCGGCGTCCCGATCGTCATCAATACCGACACCCACTACCTCGAGAACCTGACCAACATGGCACTGGGAGTTGCCACGGCCCGGCGCGCCTGGATCCGCCCCGCGCAGGTCGTGAACACGCTTCCCGTCAAGAAGCTCCTGGACTGGGCCCGCAAGTCCCGCCCCTCGCACTGAGGGTCGGCAGCATAGATTGGCAAGATACTGCGTCCGTAGGACGCGTTCCTTAGCGGGCACCCGAGCGGGTCGGCGAAGCCGACCCTCAGTGCGAGGGTCGTGTCCGCTAAGGATGCTCGCTCCGCTCGCGCATCCCTTGATCCGAGCCGGGCTCATGCTCGGATGCCTTCTCCTGGCCGGCTGCGGCGAGCCCGCCCCGCGCGCCGGTCCCGTCACGCTGGTCTTCAAGCACGCGCGGATCCTCGGCCCGTCGGACCCGCTCCCCGCGGTCCTGCGCGAGTTCGAAACCTGGCATCCGGGCGTCCGCGTGAGGAGCGAAGCACTCCCCTGGAGCACCGATGAGCAGCACCAGTTCTACGTCGTGAACCTCGAAGGGGGCAACCCCGGCTTCGACGTCATGATGCTGGACGTCATCTGGGTCGCCGAGTTCGCTCGTGCGGGGTGGCTGCTCGACCTCACTCCGCACCTCGCCCCCGACGAGCTGGCGCCGCACTTTCCCGCCGCGGCCACCGCAGCGCGCTTCGATGGCCGCGTCTGGGCCCTCCCCTGGATCATGAACGTCGGGCTGCTCTACTACCGCGCCGACCTCCTCGCCAAGCACGGGTTGGAGCCCCCGGAAACGTACGACGAGCTGGTGGCCCAGGCCAGGCGGATCCGCGCCGCGGAGCGCGACCCGCGCCTGGACGGCTTTCTCTGGCAGGGGAAGCAGTACGAGGGCCTCGTGGTGAACGTCCTGGAGGGGCTCTGGGCAAACGGAACGCGTCTCCTCGGCGACGACGGGACGATCTTCCCCGAGCCCGAGCGCGCCCGCGAAGTCCTGGCGTTCCTCCGCGGCCTGATCGACCACGGCATCAGCCCGCCGTGGGTCACCGCCGCGGACGAGGAGCTGACGCGGCGCGCGTTCGGAAACGGGCACGCCATCTTCCTCAGGAACTGGCCGTACGCCATGGATCTCTTCGAGCTGGCGGACTCGCCGGTCCGAGGCAAGGTCGGGATGGCATCGCTGCCCCGTCACGCGCGCGGTGCCGAGCGTGCCGGTGCGACCGGCGGCGCCCACCTCGGCGTGTACCGCTACACCAAGCAGTCCGAGGCCGCCGTCGCGCTGGTCCGCTTCCTGGCGGGCGAAGCCGCCCAGAAGGCCCTGGCGACCGGGGTGGCGCTCAACCCGACCCGCACCGCGCTCTACCACGACGCGGCCCTGGTCAGGACCCGTCCGAATCTGCCCCGGATTTACTCGCTGGCGGCCGCTGCCCGGCCTCGACCGGTCACGCCGTACTACCTCGTGCTGTCCACGACGCTCCAGCCCGAGCTTTCCGCGGTGCTCGTCGGCATCAAGACTCCGGGCGAGGCCGTCGCCGACGCGCGCCGGCGCCTCGACCACTTCCTTCGAGGGATCCGATGACGCCGCGCCGCCGGGCCGACCGGCGAACGGGATTCCTCCTCCTGGCTCCGGCGCTGGCCGTCCTCGTAGCGTTGACGGTCTACCCGGTGGCCTCGGTGCTCTGGTTCTCGCTCCAGCACCGGATGCCGGTGTTCGGCATCGCGCGCTTCGCCGGGGTCGCCCACTACGCGTTCCTGGCTGAGGACCCGCGCTTTTCGAACGCGGCGTGGATCACTTTTGCTTTCACGACAGTGTCGGTCGGCCTCGAGCTCGGGCTGGGCCTCCTCGTCGCGCTGGCCCTCCGGGCCCAGCGGACCGGCCGTCGCCTCGGGCTGTCGCTCCTCCTCCTGGCCTGGGCGCTTCCCTCCGTGGTCACCGCGAGGCTCTTTGAGTGGCTCTATCATCCGGCGGCCGGCCTGGCCAACTTCCTCCTCGGCGGTCATCCCCTGAACTGGCTCGGCGACCCGGTCCTGGCGCTCCCGGGCGTCATCCTGGCCGATGTCTGGCGGACGATGCCCTTCGTCGCGCTCATCTGCTACGCGCGGCTCACCACGATCGCCCCGGAGCTGTACGAGGCGGCCCAGGTCGACGGCGCGGGCCAGCTCGCGATGTTCCGACGGATCACACTCCCCCTGCTCAGCCAGGTCCTCCTCATCGGCCTCCTCTTCCGCTCCCTCGACGCGCTTCGGGCTTTCGACCTGATGTTCGTCCTGACCGGCGGCGGTCCAGCCGGCACGACAGAGACGCTCAGCGTCTATGCCTACCGGAACCTCTTCCAGACGCTCCAGCTCGGCTTTGGCTCGGCCGTCGCCGTCGTGGCGGCCGCCCTGGTCATGCTCGTCGCCTGGGCCTATCTCCGCATCCTTCGCCGCGAGGGGCTCACAGCGTGAAGCGGCTGCTTCGGGACGCCGGCGTCCTCGGCCTTCTCGCGGTCTATGCGATCCCGTTCTTCTGGCAGCTTCTGACGTCCTTCAAGCCCGAGGGGGAGCTTCTCGTGCTTCCGCCCCTCCTGCCCTCGTACCCAACGCTCGCGCACTATCAAGCCGTGCTCGAGCAGAGCCTGATCCCGCGCGCCCTCGCGAACAGCCTGGGCGTCGCCGCTCTCACGACGCTCCTGGCGCTCGTCCTCGGCCTCTTCGGTGCCTACGCCCTGGCGCGACTCCCGATCCCCGGAAAAGCGCCGCTCCTCCTCGGGGTCATCGCGAGCACGGCCTTTCCCCCGATCGCGACCGTCGGCCCGTTCTACCTCCTGCTGCGCACCCTCGGCCTCCGTGACACCTGGGGCGCGCTGATCCTGGCCCACACCTCCTTCGCCCTCCCCCTGATCCTCTGGCTGCTGACCGGCTTCCTCCGCGAAGTCCCGGAAGAGCTCGAGGAGGCCGCCTTCCTCGACGGGGCGAGCCGCTTCCAGGTGCTTCGCTCGATCGTCCTGCCGCTCGCGGCTCCCGGTGTCGCCTCGGCGGCTCTGCTGACGTTCCTCTTGAGCTGGAACGAGTTCCTCTTCGCCTACACCTTCACCGCGACCGAGGCGAGCCGGACCGTGCCCGTGGCCCTGGCGCTCTTCCCCGGCGTGTTCGAGGTCCCGTGGGGCGACATCGCGGCCGCCTCGATCCTGGCGAGCCTCCCGCCGATCGTCATCGTCGTGGGCCTCCAGCGCTATCTGGTCCGCGGGCTCCTGGCCGGCGCGCTCAGGGAGTGAGATGGCCGGCCGCGTCTTCATCGGCACCAGCGGCTACGCCTATCCCCACTGGCGGGGCCTCTTCTACCCCGAGCGCCTCGCGCAGCGCGAGTGGCTCCGCTTCTACGCGGGGTGCTTCGCGACCGTAGAGTTGAACAACCCCTTCTACCGGCTGCCGGAGGCGAAGACGTTTCGCGCGTGGCGCGACGCGGTACCGAAGGGATTCGTCTGCGCGGTGAAGGCCAGCCGCTACATCACCCACATCAAGCGGCTGAAGGATCCGGAGGAGCCGCTCGGAACGTTCCTGGCGCGCGCGCGACTGCTCGAGCATGCGCTCGGGCCCGTGCTCTTTCAGCTCCCCGGCAACTTCCACGCCGACCTCCTCCGGCTCGATCACTTCCTCGACGCCCTGGCCCGCCAGCGCTTTGTCCAGGGCCTCCGGGCCGTGCTCGAGGTCCGCCACCCCTCGTGGCTTGAGCGCCAGGCGACCGACCGCCTCGCGACAGCCGGGGTCGCGCTCTGCCTGGCCGATTGGGCCGAGTGCCCGGTCGAAGGACCGGTGACCGCCGATTTCGTCTACGTCCGGCGGCACGGAACCAGCGTCCGCTACGGCGGCTCCTACCCGACCAGGAGGCTGAAGGAAGACGCGCGGCAGATCGGCGGGTGGCTTCGAGAAGGGCGGGATGTCTACGTCTACTTCAACAACGACGAGGCCGCCTTCGCCGTCCAGGACTCCCGGCGCCTCCTCGAGTTGGTAGGACAATCGGAGGGGGCCCGGGTACCCACGCCGGAG
>JACQWB010000297.1 GCA_016209385.1 Candidatus Rokuibacteriota bacterium | reverse complement strand
GCCTTGTACTCGCGGTACGCCCGCTCCATCGTGGGCATCTCCTCCCGGCAAGGCACGCACCACGTCGCCCAGAAGTTGAGAAACACTGCCTTCTTTGTGAGAAGCTGCGAGAGTTGGACTGGCCTCCCCTGCGCGTCTCGGAGCGTAAAGTCCGGTGCCCGGTGCCCACCGGCCGCCTGGACGTGGCCAGCCTGGCCAGGGGCCGATGCCAACAGGACCAGCAGCACCAGGCCCCCAGCCCACCGCGCGCGTCGGAGCCCCACGCTGCGCCTCGCCTGGGCGAATCACGCCTCAGCAGCAGCCGCGCCGACCGAACCACCCCCGCCGGGGCTCTTCCTCACCCGCCGAGGGCGAGGCGGGCCGGTTGTGGGAGTTGGCAGACTGCAGCTTCTGGGCCCGCACTTCCTTCACGTACTCCTCGGCGTGGGCCTCGGAGCAGCAGAACTCGCCGAACCGCTCATACGTCGGATCGGCCGCAGGTTTCCCGCAGATCGGACAGTACGTCTTGGTCGTTTCGATCGCCATAATGTCCTCCGTGGTCTGGAATGCGTTGGAAGTCTCTTAACCGTATGTGTTTGCTACCTTGACGGTCGCGGTTGGATGGGCCCCATCATCCCGTCCATCTGTCCCATCATGCTCATCATCTCCATCATCCGGACCATGCCGGCCATCGGGTCACCTCCGCCCATCTGCCGGGCCATCTCCATCATGGCGCTCATGGCCCGTGGCATGCGCTCCGACTGCATGAAACGATGCATCTCGTCCATCCCGCGCATCCCCGTCATGCCTTCCGGAGCAACCATCATTTCACCCATTCGCCCCATCATCCCTTCGGCGAGGGCGTCAGTTCGTCCCGTCTCCTGCCCGAAGGCAAGGGCAAACGCGCCCCCTCCAATCACTGCCGCGATCGCGACCACTCCGAGTAAACGCTTCATGTGCCTATCGTTCCTCCGGCCTTGAGGTTTTGTGTCAGTGCGCTCCGCCCAAATCGGGCGGAGGCTGGTGCGCCCGCCTCAGCAGCAGCGGGCGACTGACCTGCGTGAGTTCGAGTTGGCTAGGAGATGGTCGGCGGGGCGCGAGAGAAGAGATCGCCCCAGAGATTGGCCGGGATGAGACCTGGAGTCGGATCGACCGGTGAGCACCGGGCGTCCGCCAGTCTGAGCACGAAGCTCCGGTCAACTGGGAGCGCTGTCAGGATCGGGAAGGACGTCTTGGACGAGCTGAGCTCCTCGCCCTTCGTCGCGGCGCAGCCTTGAGAGGTGTGGGAGCCGGCTTCCGCCAGCGAGGTCAGGCACATCACGGAGACCAGACCCACCATGGCCAGGGCCACCAACGTGAACCTCGCGACACTCAAAGCGTTCATGAGCGTCTCGCCCACCTTAGGCTCCCGGCTCCCTGGCGGTTTTTGAAGACCCGTTCGCCGAGCCCGCGCACCCATGCCAGGCCATCTGCGGGCTGAAGTCGACAGTGCGTCCGCCGCTGCAGGTCGCCATCATGCGGGCCATTGCCGGGCGCATGGCTGCAATCGGGGCCTCGCGGGCCGCTACCGCTGTGCGCAATGTCGGGCCAACCAGGAGCGTCAGGAGAGCCGCCACGACGAGGCCGCTCGCGAGACCGCGGCCCCACGGAATCCGTGCCCGAATCGCTGGCTCCCGGCCTAGGAGCCGCATGACCCGCTGCTCAACCAGCGCGAGCCCCCCGAGAGCTGGAGCCAGGTGCCACGCCGGTACTCCGCCTCTGGCTGTCTTCGCGATCGCCGAGGCCAGCTCGATGGAGTCGCTCCCTGCCGAGAGCGCGGCGTCGTCCGCGCGCAGTTCGGCCATTCCCGAGAAGGCACCGGCAAGCGCGCGCGAGACCGGCAGGAACCACAAGAAGTCCGCGAGCAAGCGGACCCAGGCCAGGCGGAGCGGGTCCCGGGCCTTGACGTGGGCGTGCTCGTGACGCAAGACCGCCAGAATTTCCGTTTCCGTCATGCCCTCGAGGAGGCCGCGGGAGAGGCAGATCTTCGGGCGGATCAGGCCGATGGTAAACGCCTGGGGCGCCGGGGAGCGGCTAATCCGAATGCGGGTGGAGTCGACCTCGGGGGCGACGCCGAGCGCTCGGTCGAGAAGCGGGAACTCTCCTGGCTCGTACGTGGAGAGCCGTCGTCCCAGCCACCATCCGCCCACGAGCGAGAACGCGAGGCGGAGCGTAGCCCAGAGCAGGGAGCCGGAGAGGAAGGCCAGGGCGAGGGCGGTCAGGGGGTGCGTGCTCATCCACGACCACGAGGCGGCGGCCGCAGACTGCGGCAGCAGGAGACACGCATCCAGGAGGCGCCGGGGAACTCCTCCCCACCACCCTTCGCGAACGGCGACCCACATCCCTCCTGCAAGCAAGAGCGCTACGCCCCCGAGCGCTGACAGCGAAAGCCAGGCCAGACCCCCCGGTCCGAAGGCCCTGTGCGCCGTGCTCATTTCCGCTGCCTTTTCTCCTGCCGGATCAGCGCCTCAAGGCGTTCGAGCCCCTGGACGTCGCGGCCTTTGAGAGTCTTGACCAGGTGCGCCCGGATCGGCTCGCCGAAGTCCACGAACAGTCCCTCCAGGACCTCTTCGCTCACCGCGCGGAGGAACTCGTCCCGGCTTATGGTTGGCTCGTACGTGTACGCCCGGTCCTTCGTGCGTTGCTTCAGGTGCCCTTTTTCGGCCAGCCTTCCCATCACGGTCTTGACGGTCGTGTAGGCCAGACCGCGTTCTTTCCGAAGGGCCTGCCAGACGTCGCCCACGGTCACCGGGCTCTGGCGCCAGACCAGTTCCATGATGTCGGCCTCCAGGTCGCCGAACACCTTTCGGAGCCCTCGCTCATGGGGCCTGAAGACTACGGAGGTTCGCTCCATATTGCTACGCAGTGTAGTGCTACACGCCGTCGCTGTCAAGCGGAGACCCCACACCCTGAGAAACAGCGGAGGAGCGCTCGCACAGCCTCCGAGTCGCTGACTGTCCAGACCTCAAGGGTCAAGCGTCAGGCCCGCAGCGCCACGCCTCGGATCATGGGTCTGATGGGGTAGGGCCCGAACGCGTAGCGCTCCAGTTCGGTAATGCGGAAGCCTGAATGTTCGATAGCTCCAACCGTGTCCCGGTTCGGGTGACACCCTGCCCCGATCCGCTTCCAGAGCGGTGTCACGAGATCCTGGAAGCGTACCCAGCCCGGTGTCGTCGCGCGGACGTGCTCCAGGAAGCGGAGCTGGCCGCCCGGCCGCAGCACCCGCCCGAGTTCAGCCAGGGAGCGTTCCGGGTCCGGGATCGTGCACAGCACCAGCGTCACAACGGCAGCATCGAACGAGGCATCCGGGAACGGCAGCTGCTCGGCACCCACCTCCAGCAGCGTGACAGGTTTTCCGAGCCTCTGCGCCCGGGCCCGCGCACGCCTGGCCATGTACGGGTCAGGCTCCACGCCGACGACCTCCGCCGCCGGCGGGTAATAGCCGAAGTTGGCGCCGGTGCCGGAGCCCACGTCCAGCACGCGCCCGGCGGTCCCGCCCGCGAGATAGGCCCGGTGGGCGCCCAGGAACTTCTTCTCCGCCGAGCGCGTGAGGAGATCGTACAGGGCCGCGAAGATCGGGTGGCCGCGGGGCGTGCCGAGGGCTTGCGTCACGCGGTCACGCAGCAGCAAATTCATAGGGCGAGATCCTGCTTCATGGCCTCGAACTCCTGCCGTGAAATCTCTCCCTTCGCATACCGTGCCTTCAGCGGCGTGCTGGACGTGGCGCGTTGGCTTGTCACCCGCCACAACCACCGGACCAGCAGCGCCAGCCCGGTGAGGACGAGAACCCAGAACGCCAGCAGCAGGAGCATCCAGACCGTCCCCACGACGGCCCATCCGCCCCACCACGCGTCGGGCACGCCGTACCCGTGCATCATCATCCGGTGCATCATGTCCATTCCGGTAATCACGAGCGGGGCCACAACCAGTCAGCGAGCGCCATGACCGCCATCGTGAAGCCGAGTGTCAGGACATAGGTGCCAAAGCTCACCACGGCGTGCGGAGCCGAGCTCCGGATCGCCGCCCGCAATCCTGTGACGGTGACACCTTGAGCCCTGATCATCCGGAAGAGCCAGATCGCGAGTAATCCCAGGCTGCCGACGACAAAGTAGAGCTGGTAGTTGTCCACCATCATTCCGAAGAATGACGAGAGGCCCAGGCCGGCGCTGACCGTCACGGCTTTGCCAAGGCAGCAGACCCCCCCGAGCCCACCGGCGCAGGTCCCAAGTTTCACGAAGCGGTGGTCGAACCATTGGCGGATTCGGGCGCCCCTCCTGTTTTTCGGGTGCGCCTGAACCGCCCGTTGGGAAAGCTGTACAAGAGGGCGGGCTTGCTCCTCCTTCGCTGCCACCAGCTCACGCACGCGCGAGACGACCTCATCAGGATCAACTCCCAGGGCCCGGACGGCGTCGCGCAGCTCCTCGGTGTCGGGCGCCGGCAGCTCCACGAAGGCGCTGAGGAGGCCGTCGAGGCGCTCGGGAGCGCCCCTCGGACGAGTATCAGGAGTCATGGCACTTCACCTCTGCTTCCAGGACCGTCGCGTCGGAGTTCGGCCCGCCGAGCAGCCGCCGGGCGACCCGCGCCGCGAGCTTTTCCAGGCGATAGAACCTCCGATAGATGCGATCGGGCGGGAGCCCGGCGGATGCCGCGAGGGCCGCGTAGTCCGGCGGACCCTGCTCCACCGCACGGAAGAGCTGGAGCAGCTCCCCTCGGACCTGCGAATCCTCCACCGCCTGGATCTCCTGCTCCAGCTCAATCCAGAACCGCTCGGCGAGCGTTTCGTCGATACGGTCGTGGAGGACTCGGTCGGGCCGGCGCTCCGCCGCCGAATATTGCCGCGCCATCCGATCTTCCGGATCCCCTTCCCCGAGCAGGTCGACCTGCTCCATCCCGTTCCGATCAACCGGAAACCGCCGGACTTTGCCGTGCTCGTCGGAGCTCGTGAGGTTCCAGATCATGCTGTCTACCACCGACCTGAGGAAGTCCAGGAGCGTGGGGTAAGCCGCCGGGTCCCACCTCCGCTCGCCATCGAGAAACTTCCGGATGGCGTCCTGCGCGAGGTCTCCGTCGGTGACGCCGCCGGCCAGACCCCGGCTTCCCAGCCACCAGCGGGCCAGGCGCCAGCCGGCATGTCGGGCGAGAGCCAGCGCGACTCGCTCGGGATCAGCTTCTTTCAGTTGCCGAAGGCGGTCGGCCGGCACTTCAGACTGTTCCAGAACTCCCTCCCTGTTGCGGGTCCTATCTGTATATGCTGGCGGGCGCGCTATTTTTCGTCGCTCCCCGAAAAAATTCGCCGGTCCCCCGCAAAAATATATCGGGGACGCCACCGTGCCGGTCTACGAGCCTCAGGATCCCGACTTCGAGGCCCGCGTGCGCGCGAGCTTCGCGCGCCAGACGGCAATGACGACCATCGGCGCCCGCCTGCTCAGGGTCGCTCCTGCCGAGGTCGAGATCGAGCTGCCGTTCCGCGACGACCTCACCCAGCAGCATGGCTTCTTCCACGGCGGCCTCGTCGCGGCGATCCTGGACACGGCCTGTGGCTACGCTGCGCTCAGCCTCATGCCGGCGGACGCAGCGCCGCTGACCGTAGAGTACAAAATCAATTTTGTCTCTCCGGCCCGAGGCGACCGGCTGATCGCGCGCGGGCGCGTCACCAGGCCAGGCCGCATCCTGAGCGTGTGCGCGGGCGACGTCTTCGCGCTGAGCGCCGGGGAAGAACGGCTCGTCGCCACGATGCTCAATACCGTGATGGGGCTCTACGGGCGGCCGGACGTGCCCAGCGGGCTGTGAAAGTTGGGATCACTCTACGGGCTCGATCCGGGAAGGCACTACGGCCCCCGCAGCGGGTAACGGGCACCGGCCAGCACGAGCGTCGCCTGGTTCGCGCCCTCGTCGTACTGGATGAACCGGGCGAGCTGCCAGGCCGCGGCGCGGGTGAGCCGCGCCTCGAACTGATTGCCCTTGACGCGGCAGTAGGGCACCTCGCCGAGGGCAAGCCGCAGCGTCCTTGGATCCAGCGGCTCCTGGCTCCCGTCGTTCAGGGTCAGGCGAATCCCGTTCTCCTCAGCCTCCACCCGCACCACGGTGAAGGGCGTGTCCTCCACGTCCACCGGGATCCTCACCGGCCCGGCCTGGACGTAGTAGCCTTGGGCATCTCGCCTCAGGTTCCCTCGAAGGTTGGCGACGATCCCGGCGTGCGTGATCTCGGTCCCCTCGTTCAGCCACTCCCCGTCCCGATCGATCTTGAGCTGGGGGAGCGACCACTCGGACGGCTCAGGGGTACTCATCGCCCCGCTTGATTCGGAGGGAGGCCGGGTACCCAGGCTTGCGGCCCGGGTGCGCCTTCGGCGCGGGTACGCGTCTCTTCCGACGCCTCCGCCTGAGGTCGCGTAAACGCAACGCTGCAGAACGTCACGGTCCCCTGTGGGTCCGGCCACTGGCCGTATCGCAGCAGCCGGCCAGTCGCGCGGCCGAGGCAGCGCAGAAGCGTATAGATCGGCGAGAGCCCGCAGATTCGCCGGCTGTCCGCGTCCTTCGCCACCGAGTCGTAGAAGCCGCGGGCGTCCCCGGCTGCCACGGCCTCCAGCATCGCGCGGTCCTCGCTCTCGACGTCACGGAGCAGTGCGGGCGTCACAGGCTCGGCATCCCCGAAGCGCGGGCCCACATGGGCGAGGTCTGCTCCGGCGACGAGGCAGACCGTGCGGCCCGAGCCGGCGACCGTTTCGCCGAGGGCGTCGAAAAAACGCGGGATCCGAGGATCCGCCTCGGGATCGTCACCGCGAGGCAGGGTCTCGTGGAGAAAACTGCAGAGGATCGGGACGATCGTGAACTCACGGCGGCCCCCGAACAGATAGCGGAGAAAGACCGCCTGGAACTCGATCGAGTGCTCGCCCCGGTGCGCGAGTTCGCTTCCGAGCAGGTCCCCTCCCCAGCGCAGGGCCACGGCATCGGCGAACTCGCGATCCACCAGAGCCGGCCCCAGCGGGGTGTCGTAATCCTTGAGCGTGACCGCGAACGGATCGGCCATCCCGGCGTGGCAGGTGCCGAAGATCACGAAGAGGTCGGCGGCGCACTTCTCGGCGACCTCCCGGTAAGCCCAGGCATACACCGGCCCGCCGCGGTGGAAATCGACGTGGGGCGCGATTATGGCGCGGAGCGAAGGGGCCGAGGCCAGGCCGGGGGGCCCGGGCCCGTCGGGCGGGGTGAAGAACGCGTCGATCTGGTCCTTGAGCGCCTGGGCCTCTCCCGCGTACGCCTTGCCGGCGTGGATCGCTGGGCGCGACGGGCTCCGTCGAAACTCCTCCTCGATCTGTCGCCGCTGCTCGGCGAAGCGGGGGCTGTCGAGGAAGCCGTGGTCGTCGAGCATCTTGATGATTTCTTCCACCCGCTCTCTGAAGAGGAGCTCGCCGTGACGGCGCACGTAGGCGGCCTGGATGTCCAGGATCGTGTGGTCGCCGTCAAAGAGTGAGACGATGTCGAGAAGCGGGAGGGGGAGCAGGAGGACCGAGTCGGTGAACCCGGCGGGGTCCCTGAGGCCGATGACCTTCCGGCCATCGGTCTCCAGGGGAAACGCCTCAACGGGGCGGAGCTTCGGGCGATCGCTCGACTCAACCACCGGGCTCACCCTTCGCCGCGCTTATCCTTCAAGGAAGTTCAGCGCCGCGACGGCATAAATCCTTGCCGCAGTGGCCAGTTCTTCGACTTCTATGTACTCGTTGGCCTGGTGCGGGATCAGCCGATCGCCGGGACCGCACGTGGCGATGGGAATCCCCAGCTCGGTCCGGAGGATGGTGCCGTCGGTGGAGCCAGGGACACCGCCGTAGCGAGGGGCCCGGCCCGTCACCGAGCGGACTGCACGATCAAGCGCGCGGGGGAGCGCCTCGCGCCTGGCCACCCTGGTCGGGAGCCTCAACGGAGCTACCGGCTCCCACTCGACCTTCCCCCCGGGCACGGCCGCTTCGCCAACCGCACAGAGCGCCTCGAGCTCTTTCCGGATCCCGGCCTCATCGATCCCCGGCGTGAGCCTGATATCGAGGATCACCTCGGCCCCCGAGGGGACTACATTCGGCTGGGGCGAGCCCTTGATCGGGGCCTGAACGACCGTCGGCGTCACCGTCGGGCGCCCCAGGTAACGGCTCGGGCGGGCCCGGCGTCCCAGCCGTCGCTGGAGGGCGGGGACCTCGTTCAGCAGCGCCGCCAGCGCCCCGATCGGGTTGATTCCGGTTTCCGGCATCGCGCCGTGGGCCATCCGCCCGTGCACCCGCACCCGGGCCCAGACGACCCCGCGCTGCTCGAGGCAGATCTCGTTTCCTTCGGGCTCGCAGATGATCGCGGCGTCCAATTCCCCGGCGAGGGGTGTGCGGCAGAGATGCCGGACGCCGAGCATCCCGCCCTCCTCGTCCACCAGGGCGCCGACCACGAGCTTGCCGCGCAGGCTCACACCGGCCCGCTTGATGGCCGTGAGCGCGACCATCGCGGCGGCCAGCCCTCCCTTCATGTCGGCGGCGCCGCGGCCGTAGATCCTGCCGTCCATCAACTCGGCGGCGAAGGGCGGATACACCCACTCGGCGGGATCGCCCTCGGTCACCACGTCGGTGTGCCCCTCCAGGAGGAGACAGCGCCCGGCCTTTTCGCCGAGCCAGGCGAGGACGTTCGGGCGCCCGGGCGCGACCTCCTGCACCTCCACGGAGAATCCGGCGTCCTTGAACCAGCGCTCGACGAAGGCGGCCACCCCGGCCTCGTTCGCCTGCGGATCCCCGGGGCGAACGACGCTCGGGATCCGGACGAGGGCGCGGGTCAGTTCGACCAGCTCGTCGTCCCGAATCTGCGCGAGGACCCGCTCGATCACGCTCAACCCGAAATTATTCTACTCGAAACGGCACCCAGCGGACCGACCGGCCCAGCCGCGCGCGGAGCCACGCGTCCGCGAGAAGGAGCAGGGCCTCCCCGTGCCGACCCGCTGCGATGCCGACCATGGGATGCATCCCGTGGCGCGCGGCGAGCCACGCGGGGACAAGTCCCAGGCAGGCGTCGTAGAGATCCGACAGCGCCGCGAGCGAGACGCCCCTGACTGGCCGGGGTAGCTCAAGCTCGAAGGGGAGCGCGAGAGCACGCGAGGTCAGCAGCCCGTGGATGGCCTCGAGCCCGCGCCGTTTGACTCCCGGCGTCCCCCGCTTGTACCTCGGCGGCAGGACCCTCCAGGCTGACGCGTCGAGCCACGCTCCGTCAGACCCACCGATCGCGGAGGCGAGGCGACCGGTCTCGTGGAGAGCCCAGAGCACCCGGAGGATGGCGTAGGGATAGATCTCGCGGACCCGATAGCCGGGGAGAAGTCGGCTCAGCGCCCCTCCCCGGCCGACGGCGCGCGAGGAGGGATAGAGCGGGAGCCCGGCGCCCTGGAGGGCACCGTCGATCTCCCGGAACGCCTTTCCGGTAGCCGCCAGGTGATCGCCGCCCCCGATCGGGATGTCAAGCAGGACCGTCCCCCCCGCGGCAACGCGCCCGCGCACCCAGGCTGCGAGGGCAGGGTTTGCGTTCGGGAGGGACTGCTCGAAGCGGATCCGGCCCGCCCGAGTCAGGAAGGCCGCGGCATTGCGCCCGCGTGTGCTTTCCGACCAGCCGAGGTCAACCGAAACGACGCTGGCGGGGGACCCCTCACTCATGGGGGAAGGAGAGGATCACCGCGTCGAGGCGGATCACCCGAAGCTCCTCCCCCGCCACGTAGAAGTAGTGGCCCTCCACCTCCTCGGCGCTCTCCTCGAAGGCCACGATCGCGTTCTCCGGCGGCATCTCTCTGAAGGCGTTGGCGCCCTCATCGAAGCCGTCGCCCCGCCCCACGACGAGCCCGTACCGGATCGGCGAGCCCTTCGGGCAATGAACCCGGATGTCTGCCGGGGCCTCGGCAAGCAGCTTGACCAAGATGTTGATGCCGAAGACCTGCACGGGGATCTGGCTCATGGCGCCCTCTCGAAGGTGAAGTAGGCCCTATTGTATCACGAGCCTCTGCGAGTCGCTCAGGATCCATCCGGTGAGGCCGACCGCCGCAAGCACGAACACGATCCCCCGCACCGGCTGGCCGAGCACGAGGGCGCCGATCCCGAAGAGGCCGAGGTAGACGGCCACGCAGCCCAGCGCCCAGTGGAGCAGTCGACGGATCCCCGGCCCATCGGCGGACGCCCCCGCACCGGTGATCCGGCGCCACCCGGGCCCGCCCGGCTTCACCCGGGCGCAGAAGCGCGAGAGGTGATCAAGCGGCTCGGCCGGGGTCAGGAACGTGACCACCAGCCAGACGGCCGTCGTCCCCGCCACCGTAAGGAGCATGAGCCAGGCGAAGCCGCGGGGGTCATCCACGCTGAGCCCGGCCCCGAACTGGAGCCCGAGCGAGAGCAGGAAGGCACCCGCCATGGCCGCCACCTCGGACCACGCGTTGATCCGCCACCAGTACCAGCGGAGCAGGTAGACGAGCCCGGTCCCCGCGCCGATCGCGAGGAGGAACTTCCACGCGCCCTCCACCGACTTCAGGTAATAGGTGATCACTCCCGCCACGACCATGATGAGCAGCGTCGCCGCGCGCCCGGCGCCGGCGTAGTGCCGGGGCGTGGCGTCCGGACGCCAGAAGCGCCGATAGATATCGTTCAGCAGGTACGAGGCGCCCCAGTTGAGGTGCGTGGCGACGGTTGACATGTAGGCGGCGAAGAAGGCGGCCAGGAGGAAGCCGCGCCAGTGGGCCGGGAGGTGGTCCACCATGACGCGCACGTATCCCTCCTCGGGGTTGGAGAGCCCCGGGTAGAGCAGCATCGAGACCAGGGCGACCAGGATCCAGGGCCAGGGACGGAGCGCGTAGTGGGCGAGGTTGAACCAGAGCGCCGCCAGCAGCGCGTGGCGCTCGTCCCTGGCCGAGAAGATCCGCTGGGCCACGTACCCGCCCCCGCCCGGCTCCGCCCCGGGATACCACGAGGCCCACCAGTTGACCCCGAGATAGACGAAGAACGTGAGGGCGGGCATCCAGGCTGAGCCCGGCTCAGGGAGCAGCGCGAGCGGCGCGCCGTCGGGGAACCTCGCCTGGAGAGCGGTCACCAACCCCGCGAGGCCGCCGACCTGCTTGACGGCGAAGACGGCGAGCGCCACGGAGCCGGTCATCGCCAGGATGAACTGGACGAAGTCGGTGACCAGGACGCCCCAGAGCCCGGCGAGGGTGGCGTAGAGCGCGGTGACGCCGAACAGGGCGACCGTCGCCTCCCACTTCCCGACGCCCAGCGTGAGCCCGAGGATCGTGGCCATCGCGTGGGTGACCCAGCCGATGATGATGCAGTTGATCGGGACGGCCAGGTAGCCAGCCCGGAACGCCCGCAGGAAGGCGGCCGGCCGCCCCGCGTAGCGGAGCTCGGTGAACTCCGCGTCGGTCAGGACCTCGGCCCGCCGCCAGAGCGGGGCGTAGAAGAAGACCGTGAGCATCCCGCTCATCACGAACGACCACCAGAGCCAGTTGCCCGCGATCCCATGCTTGACCGTGAGACCGGTCACCGCCAGCGGCGTGTCCGCGGCGAACGTGGTTGCCACCATGGACGTCCCCGCGAGCCACCAGGGGACCCGTCGGCCCGAAAGGAAGTACTCCTCAGGGCTCTGCCCTGCCCGGCGCGTGAAGGCCAGGCCGATGGCGAGGGAGACGGCGAAGTAGAGGACAATGACGAGCCAGTCGAGCCCGGTGAGGATCACCGGCGAATCTCAGAAGTCGCCGAGACCCAACTGCACTTTGATCGCTCGCTCGACCCCGTGTAAATCCGGCTTGGACAAACGACCCGCGAGATTCAGCAAGCGCATCTTGCTCACCGTCGTCAATTGATCTGCCACGGCCTTATTCTTCTTCCCCTTGACCACGACAAACGCTTCGCTCGGGTACAGGCGATCCACGGAAGTGGTCAGGGGCACGACCTGGACGCGGTTCAGGTATTTGTTCGAGGCGTCATTGCTCACGATCACAGCCGGCCGTCGCTTTCGAATCTCCCTGCCGACGGAAGGATCGAAGCTGACCCACCACACCTCACCTCGCTTCATCGGCAACGTCTCCGACCGTCCCTTCGGCCCACTCCAAAGCTTCCGCTTCTCGCGCTTCTTCTTGGGCCATCTGACGATACGCCGCCTCCAACTCCTTGCCGATTACGTGCGGGCGCACCAGAGACTCAACGAAGCGACTAATACGACGCCGCCCCACGACCTTGTGAAGCCCGTCGTAGACCCGCTCGTCGAGCGTGATGGTCAGCTTTTTGTGCATGCTCCCCTCCAGCCTACAATACGTGTTTCTGTACGTATAGTAGCACAGCGGTCACGGGAGGCAAGGGACTCCGGGCCCCGTGACGACATGGACGACCCTTCGATCCTAGCCCTTGCAAAACCTCAAAATGCAAACCGGCGCATGCCGCCATCCACGGGAATGACAGCTCCGGTGATGTAGCTCCCTCGCGGCGAAGCAAGAAACACTGCCAGGCTCGCCACCTCTCGAGGATCTCCGAACCGCCCCGTCGGAATTTCCCGTTCGGCGAACTGGCGTCGGTCTTCCTCTGTCGGATGCATCCGCAGGATCTGCTCGCTCAGAACCCGCCCGGGTTGTATCGAGTTGATCGTGATGCCGAATCGTGCCACCTCGCGCGACAAGCCTTTCGCCCAGGCGTGAACCGCCGCCTTTGCCGCCACCGCGGCGTTGAGCCCCCGCGGCTCGGAGGTGCCCGTGATGTTGATGACGCGCCCCCATCGGCGCTGCTCCATTCCGAGAATCAGCGCGTGGGTCAGTTCTCGGAGGCGGAGGAAATTTACGGTCAAGCCCTCGGTCCACTGCTCGCTGGTGGCCTCGACCGGCAACGGTCGACTGCCACCGGCCGCGTTAACCAAGATGTCGATCTGGCCGAAAGCATCCTCTGCGGAAGCGACGAGTGTGGCGACAGCGTCATCACGATAGAGATCGACCTGGATGGTGAACGGCTTTTTATGGCCCTCCTGCTCCATCTGGACGGCCAGTTCGGTGAGTAAATCTCGCCGCCGCGCGGTGACGGTGACAGTGACCCCCTCCCGCGCTAACTCTAGCGCAATGGCCCGCCCGATCCCCATACTGGCGCCGGTCACCAGGGCAGTTCGGTCTGACAGCTCCAGATCCATCACGCTCTCACCGGAGTCAGCCTGGCCGTTTGGAGGTGATGTCTAACGCCGGTATCAGCCACGGCGCGAAGTGCCGTCGGTTGGATGCCGAAGTTACGCGGCCCCGACCTCGACGAACTCTCCTTCTGAGCTTGGCGTCGGCACCGGGAACCCATTCTGCCTTAGGCCGTCGATGTGAAACTCGATAGCCTCGCGGATTAGCCGCAGCACTTCCTCGCGAGTCTCTCCTACCGCCACACAGCCCGGTAGGTCAGGCACATGTGCTCCCCAACTCGTCTCTCCCCGCTCAACCACTACCATGTAACGCATCGTTGCCATCCTCACTTCTCCTTCTTGAGGCCAGCCTGCTTGAGTATGGCGTTCACATCAGCCAGAGGCTGAGCGGCGAAACCACTCAGAAATCCGAACTGGATCAGGCCGAGCGCTCGGAGGTGGTCCAGTTCCCGATCGATACGCTGGATGTCCGCACACCCGGTCATTTCGATCAATTCATCCGCATTGCGATGCAGAGCTTCGGCCGCAACCAATCCGTCCGGCTGAATGATCTTTGTCTCCGCCTCACAGGCAGCCTTCAGGACTCGAGCCTGCATCTCGGTGAGCTGTCCGAGCAGATTGATAAAGATCCAGTTACTGTCATCTCGGCCGTCGGAAGTGCATGAGGGGGCAAGCAGACCTGCCCACATCTGCTGCACTTCTTCGCTGTCCGCCCATGAGGCATGACTAAGGCTCTCGGTAATCAATCTTGGTGGGGCGTGTCGATACTCGGCCGCGGCAGCGTCGAGCATCGGCTGCGCCTTCGTGACCGTCGCGAGCACGTTCCGCTGTCGCCAGCCACTTACCTTATCGCGCAGCAATAGTCCGAATTCCTCGGCAGCCGGAAGACAGACTCGTGCCAGAAGCGCTTCGGCGCCGCTCACAACCGAATCGGCGACTCGCTCTACGGCGCGGCCGAGAGGGGCAATACCTAATAAGTCGTGAGTCCCCTTGTTCTCAGTCACCATGCCCTCTTCGTTCGCACAGCCTAACTATCAGGTCTCTTGCGGGCTCTAGCTGCAGCCTATTCCGTTAGACCCTTCCAGCCTTAGATCACAATTAGAAAACAATATTCGGCTCTTGCAGAACGTTGTCAAGCTTCGTCGTACCGACAAACACTGCGGAATTGGCAGTCTATCCCGCTATTGGCCCGCAGTATATCAGGCTAATAAACCGCCGTTCCGTGGAAGCCCGCTGAGCGGTAGCGCGCCAGGGCATCCCGAGGAAGAGAACTCAGGGCTGGGCGAGGCCGGGGAGGCTGGCCTGCTCGCCCTTGCCCTCGATCCCCTCCAGCTTGGCTTCCAGGCGGGTGAGCGCGGCGGCGGCCTCGTCGTACTTGTTCCGGGCGTTGGTGAGGTGCCTGCCGACCACTTCGAAGGCCTCGCCGAACTTGGTGAGATCGCCCCGGAGCCGGGCGAGCCGGGCCTGGATCTCCTGGGCCCCGCGTTCGATCCTGAGCCCGCGGAGCCCGAGGACGATCACGGCGAGGTAGGCGTAGAAGCTGTTGGGCGAGACCGGGATCACGCGGCGGCCGAGCGCGTAGGCGGCCACGGACTCTTCCTCCGCGGCCTCGTCCTTGACCACGATCTCGTAGTAGACGTTCTCGGCCGGCACGTACATGAGGGCGAAGTCGAAGGTCCCCTCGTCCGGCAGGATGTACTTCTTGGCGATCTCGTCCACGCGCGCCTTGACGTCGCGCGCGAAAGCGCGCCGGAGCTGTCGGCGTCGCTCCTCGTCGGTCTCGTCCAGCATCCGGCGGAAGTTCTCCAGGGGAAACTTGGCGTCCACCGGGACCAGCCGGCCCCCGATCCTCACGACCGCGTCCACGCGGTCCCCGGT
>JACQWB010000296.1 GCA_016209385.1 Candidatus Rokuibacteriota bacterium | reverse complement strand
GTACTCGGCGGCGGTGAGCCCGGTGAGCCCCACGCGGAGCCGTGCCCCAGGTGGCTCGGTCATCTGGCCGTAGATCAGCGCGGTCTTCTCGATGACGCCTGACTCCTTCATCTCGAGCCAGAGGTCGTTACCCTCGCGGGTCCGCTCCCCCACCCCGCCGAAGACCGAAATCCCGCCGTGGTGCTTAGCGATGTTGTGGATCAGCTCCATGATGATGACGGTCTTGCCGACGCCGGCACCGCCGAAGAGTCCCGTCTTGCCGCCTCGCGTGTAAGGTTCCAGGAGGTCGATCACCTTGACGCCGGTCTCCAGCATCTGGACGCTGGTCTCCTGCTCCTCGAAGGGCGGCGCCGGGCGGTGGATCGGGTAGGTCTTTTCGAACTTCACCGGCCCCTGCTTGTCAACCGGCTCCCCGATCACGTTCAGAATCCTGCCGAGCGTTTCTCTCCCGACAGGGATGGAGATTGGCCCGCCTGTGTCCACGACCTGCATCCCGCGGGTGAGCCCGTCGGTCGAGGCGAGCGCCACGGCACGCACCCGGCTGTCCCCGAGGTGCTGGGCGACCTCCAGGACCAGCTTCTGCGAGTACGAGAAGATGTCCTTGACCTCGACTCCCGGGACCTCCAGCGCGTTGTAGATCGCCGGGAGCTTGCCGGGCTCGAACTCAACGTCCACCACCGGACCGATCACCTGCGCGATCCTGCCTTCGTTCATCCTAGGCTCCTTAATTCGGCCTCGCCGCGTGCCGGGCCTGCCTCCCGGCATGGCCGACGGCCCTCGGCTCGAACATCTACTCGGGCCTCGCCTCGTGAGTGTCGTCGCCTGCGGCTCCTCCGAACTCCCTCGGCTCGAACATCTATTCGACCGCCTTCCTGAGGGCCTCGGCGCCGCCCACGATGTCCAGAAGCTCTTTTGTGATCCGCTCCTGGCGGGCTTTGTTGTACTGGATCGTCAGCAGCTCGATCATCTCCTGAGCGTTCTTCGTCGCGGCATCCATGGCGGTCATCCGGGCGCCGTACTCCCCGGCCAGCGACTCCATGAGGGCCCGATAGACCTGGGTCGTCACGTGCCTGGGGAGGAGCGCGGCCAGGATCGCGTCCGGGGACGGCTCGTAGAGATAGTCCACGAGCGGTGCATCGGCTCCTTCCGGGGCCGACTCGATCGGGAGGAGCTGCACCCGCACGACGCGCTGAACCGTGACCGAGCGGAACTCGTTATAGATCAGGTGGACCTCGTCCACCTCCCCCGCGGCGTACGCGTCGATGACCCGGGCCGCGAGCTCCTGAGCGTGGGAGTACGCCAGGCGATCGAAGAAGCCCACCATCTCCGACTTGATGCTGAACGCGCGGCGACGGTAGTGGTCGCGGACCTTGCGCCCGACGACGACCAGGGTCACCGCGGTCTCCCCCGACCCGCGGATGAACTCCAGCGAGCGCCTCAGGACGTTGGCGTTGAAGGCGCCGCAGAGCCCCTTGTCGGCGGCGATGATGAGGACCAGGCGCCGCGCGGTTTCCCGCCGGGCCAGCAGCGGGTGCTGCTCGGGGCTCACCCGGAGGGCCAGGCTTGCCAGCAGCTCGGACATCTTCGAGGCGTAGGGACGCGCCTCGACGATCCGCTCCTGGGCGCGGCGGAGCTTGGCCGCCGCGACGAGCTTCATCGCGCGGGTGATCTTCTGCGTGGACTGGACCGAGCGGATCCGCCGCCGGACCTCGCGA
Organism: Candidatus Rokuibacteriota bacterium; assembly: GCA_016209385.1. NCBI lineage: Bacteria > Candidatus Rokuibacteriota > Candidatus Rokuibacteriota bacterium. The sequence continues at coordinate 8,784 of JACQWB010000296.1, read as the reverse complement.
AGTGTCGCCATAGCCTCGCAGGGGGGCTACGCCCTCCTTCCGATCCTCCTCGAAGAGACGGCAGGCATGCGAGACTTACGCGGCCTTGATGCCCTTGGCCTGAACGAACTCGGCCTTGGCTTCCTGGATGACCTGGTCCAGGGCCTGGCGGAGACCCTCCGACAGCTCCTTCTTGTCGCTGATCTCGCCGTAGACCTGGGGAGCGCGGCGCTCGACGAAGGGGTACAGGAACTCCTCGAAGGGCGCGACCGCGTCCGCCGGCAGGTCGTCCAGGTGTCCCTGGGTGCCCGCGTAGATGATCACGACCTGCTTCTCCATCGAGACCGGCGCGTACTGCCCCTGCTTCAGCACCTCCACCATGCGCAGACCACGGGCGAGCTGGAGCTGGGTGGCCCGGTCCAGCTCGGACCCGAACTGGGCGAAGGCCGCCAGTTCGCGGAACTGCGCGAGGTCCAGCCGGAGCTTCCCCGCCACCTGACGCATCGCCCTGACCTGGGCGTTGCCGCCGACGCGGGAGACGGACAGCCCCACGTTTACAGCGGGCCGGATCCCGGCGAAGAAGAGGTCGGTCTCCAGGTAGATCTGGCCGTCGGTGATCGAGATGACGTTGGTGGGGATGTACGCGGAGACGTCGCCGAGCTGGGTCTCGATGATCGGCAGCGCCGTGAGCGAGCCGCCGCCCAGCTCGTCGTTGAGCTTGGCGGCCCGCTCGAGGAGCCGCGAGTGCAGGTAGAAGACATCGCCCGGATAGGCCTCGCGTCCGGGCGGCCGGCGGAGGAGCAGCGAGAGCTGCCGGTAGGACTGGGCGTGCTTCGAGAGGTCGTCGTAGATGCAGAGCGTGTGCCGCCCGCTGTCGCGGAAGTACTCGGCCATGGCGCAGCCCGCGTACGGGGCCACGTACTGGAGCGGCGCGGGCTCCGACGCCGTGGCCGCGACCACGGTCGTATAGGCCATCGCCCCGGTGTCCTCGAGGATCTTAACCACCTGAGCCACGGTCGAGCGTTTCTGCCCGACGGCGACGTAGAAGCAGTACACCCCCTGCCCCTTCTGGTTGATGATCGTGTCCACGGCGATGGCAGTCTTCCCGGTCTGCCGGTCGCCGATGATCAGCTCGCGCTGGCCGCGCCCGATGGGAATCATGGCGTCGATCGCCTTGATCCCGGTCTGGAGCGGCTCCTTGACCGGGCGGCGGTCCACCACGCCCGGGGCGTAGCGCTCGATCGGCCGGAACTCCTTCGCCTGGATCGGCCCCTTGCCGTCGATGGGCTGGCCGACAGCATTCACCACGCGCCCGACCAGCGCCTCCCCGACGGGAACCTGGGCGATCCGCTTGGTCCGCTTGACCGGATCGCCCTCGCGAATGTGGGTGTCCTCGCCCAGGAGCACGGCGCCGACGTTGTCTTCCTCGAGGTTCAGCACCATGCCGAAGATGCCCTCCGGGAACTCGAGGAGCTCGCCGGCCATCGCGTGCTCCAGGCCGTAGACGCGCGCGATGCCGTCGCCGACCTCGATCACGCGTCCCGTCTCCCTCAGGTCGACCTCGGCCTCGTACCCCTGGAGCTGCCGCTTGATGATCTCGCTGATCTCCCCCGCCTTGATCATCCGCTACCCCCTGACCAGTTGCTCGCGGAGCCGGGCCAGCTGCCCGTTCAGGCTACCGTCGACCTCCAGGCTGCCGATGCGCGCGACGAAGCCGCCCAGCAGCGTCGTATCCACCACATCCTCCACCAGCACGCGCCTGCCCGCGACGCGTCCCAGTCCTTCGGCGAGCGCCCGCCGCTGGGGCTCGGTGAGCGCCACCGCCGAGCGCACTTCGGCGCGCGCGAGGCCCTGCGCCTCGTCGACGAGCCGGCGATAGACCCGGACGACCTCGGGAAGATGGTCCAGGCGCCCCCGCACGGCGAGCAAGCCGAGGAAGTCCCTGGCCAGCGCCGACCAGCCCGCCCCCTCGGCGACGCCGGCGATCACCGATTTCTTCGCCTCGCCCTTGATCCAGGGGCGCAGGAGAAAATCGCTCAGCTCCTGGTGGGCCGCGACGAGGTCGCGGGCCGCCTCGAGCTCCTGCGCCACTGGCTGCTCCCCCCGCGCCTCGCGCGCCAGGAAGAACAGCGCCCGCGCGTAGCGCTTGGCGGTCGCCTCCCGCCGCTTCACCTGGTGCGCTCCAGTTCCGCGATCGCGGCCTCGACGATCCGCCGGTGGTCCTCGTCGCGGAGGCTCCTGCGGAGGAGCCGCTCGGCGATCGCCGCGGCGATGTCACCCACCTCGCGACGCAGCTCCTCCCTGGCCCGCCGGACATCCTGCTCGATCTCGAGCCGGCCCGATTCCACGATGCGCCGGGCCTCCTGGCGCGCGGCCTCGACCAGACGCCGCTGCTCCTCCGCCGCCTCCCGGAGCGCCGCCTCGCGGATGGCCTGAGCCTCCGCGTGGGCGGCCGAGAGCCTGGCCCGATGCTCCTCCTGCTGGCGCTGGGCCTCGGCGCGGGCCAACTGGGCCTCTTCGAGGGACCGCTTGATGGCCTGGCTCCGCTCCTCCAGCTTGGCGAGGAAAGGCCGGTAGAGGAAGCGCCAGAGGATGAGGAGGAGCAGGAAGAAGTTGATCGCCTGAACGATCAGCGACTTGTCGAGGCTGATGAGCCCCCCTTCGGCGGCAAACGCCGACTCCGGGAGGAGAAGCCATCCACAGGCGACGAGCCCGAACCTCAAAGCCATGCGCGAGTGTCTCCTCTGAGCCGTTGTGAAAAGAGGAGCAAGCAAAACAGTAGCAACGAGTAGCACGGCCGCGACAGAACTGTCAAGCCCTGTCGATGATCCCGCCCCCGATGACCAGATCCCCCTGGTAGAAGACCGCCGACTGGCCGGGTGTCACGGCCCGCTGGGGGGCGTCGAAGCGCACGCGGACGCGGTCGCCTCCTGCCGGCGAGAGCGTGGCTGGAGCTGGCGTATGGCTGTGGCGGATCTTCACGGCGACGCGCAGCTCGCCGTCGAGGCGATCGAAGGCGATGAAGTTGACACTGGACGCGACGAGATGGTCGGTCTCCAGGTCCTTCCCTTCCCCCACCACGACCGCGTTCCGCTGCCGATCCAGGGCCAGAACATAGAGGGGGCGGTCCCCGCTCACCCCGAGGCCCCGGCGCTGGCCGACGGTATAGGCGGCAAGGCCGCGGTGCGTTCCCAGGACGCGCCCCGCTCGGTCCACGACGGGGCCGGGGGCGAATGCGTCAGGGGCCTGCCTCTGGAGAAACCCGCGGTAGTCGTCATCGGGAATGAAGCAGATCTCCTGGCTCTCGGGCTTGTCGGCCGTCACGAGGCCGAGGGCCCGCGCCCTGGCCCTGACCTCGCCCTTCGTCAGCTCGCCGACCGGAAACCGCGCCGCCGCGAGCTGGGCTTGCGTCAGCGGCCAGAGAAAGTCGGACTGGTCCTTCCGCCCATCCTTCGCTTTCCAGAGGAGGAGCCGGCCGGTCGTGGCGTCGCGGGTGATCCGGGCATAGTGGCCGGTGGCCACGGCCAGAGCCTCCCAGGCGAGGGCCCGACGGAGGAGCGTGCCGAACTTCACCTCGCGGTTACAGACCACGCACGGGCTCGGCGTCCTCCCCGCCCGGTACTCGCCAATGAAATCGGCGATCACCGTCCGGTCGAACTCGCGCTCGTGGTTCAGGAGGTAATACGGGATTCCGAGACGGCGCGCGACCTGCCGCGCGTCGTCCACGGTCTCCGGCGAGCAGCAGCTCCCGAAGCGCTGCCGCGGATCCTCGGGCTCACGCCAGGGCCAGACCCGGAGCGTGACGCCGACGACGTCGTACTCCTGCTCGACGAGGAGGGCGGCCGCAACGGACGAGTCCACCCCGCCGCTCATCCCGACGACGATTCGTTCGCCTCGCCTCGCGCTCGCCATTGGCTTTTTACTCTACATCGGTTTCCGCGTGATCTGCTCGACCAGCCGCTCGAGCTCCTCGCGCGAGGCGTACCCGACCTCGATCCTGCCGCGCTGGTCGCTACCGACAATTCGGACGCGCGTAGCGAGGCTCTCGCGCAGGGCCTCCTCCAGGGCGGTCAGCTCGGGCGAGCGGCGCGGGGCTCGCCTCCGGATCTGGCTGCGCTGAACACCCTCCTCGGTGGTCCTCACCGACCACGAGTGCGCGAGAATCTCCTCGCGCAGCTTGAGCTGCTCCACCGGCGACGAGAGCGCGAGAAGGGCGCGGGCGTGCCCCATGGTCAGCCGTCCGGCCCTGAGGTCCTCCTGGATCAGCCCGGGGAGCTTCAGGAGGCGAAGGCAGTTGGCGATGGAGCTTCGATCCTTCCCGACCCGCTGCGCCAGCTCCTCCTGGGTCCACTGGAACTCGGCCAGGAGCCGCTCGTAGGCCTCGGCCTCCTCCATCGGATTCAGGTCCTCGCGGAGGAGGTTCTCGACCAGGGCCAGCTCGAGGCACTCGGAGTCGCTCGCGTCTCGGATGACCGCGGGAATCGTCTTGAGCCCGGCGAGCCGGGCGGCGCGCCAGCGTCGCTCCCCGACCACGATCTGGTAGCCGTTATCGGAGTGACGAACGACGACGGGCTGGAGCACGCCGGTCTGCTTCACCGAGGCGATAAGCTCGTTTAAACTATTGGAATCAAAGGACTTTCTTGGTTGATTCGGATTGGGCTGGATGGCGTCGACCGGGATGTCCAGAAACCGGCCCGGCTCGCCCGCTGCCGGCGACAGCAGCGTCCCCAGCCCTCGACCCAACCCCCGTCTAGTCATGGGCGAGCACCTCCGCTAGCACAATCGGAGGGGGCCCCGACGCCCCCCTCCGAGGCCTCCCCCAGGAATCGGTTGCGCGGGCGAAGCCCGCGCTCGAAGCACATTGCTCCCGAGAAGCTCCTGGGAGGCTCTCGGAATAAGCACGTTCGAGCGCCGGCTCCGCCGGCGCAACCGATCGTGGGGGGAGGTCCGGAAGGGGGGCGTAGCCCCCCTCCGGGTTCCCTAGTCACGGACGAGCACCTCCTTCGTGAGCTCGAGGTAGGCGATGGCCCCGGCTGATCTCAGGTCGTAGAGGATGAGCGGCTTTCCGTGACTCGGTGCCTCTGACACGCGGACGTTCCGGGGAATGATCGTTTCGAAGAGCTGAGCCTTGAAGTGCTGTGTGACTTCTTCCCTCACCTGCGCCGAAAGTGTTGTCCTGCCATCGAACATCGTGAGGAGGATCCCTTGGATCTGGAGCCGAGGGTTCAAGCCCTCTTTGACGAGGCGAACCGTGTTCATGAGCTTGGCCAGCCCCTCGAGGGCGTAGAACTCGCACTGGAGCGGAATCAGCACCGAGGCGGCCGCGACGAGGGCGTTGACCGTCAGAAGCCCGAGCGATGGCGGACAGTCGATCAGGATGAAGTCGAACTTCGATAGGACGGGCTCGAGGACCCGCCGGAGCTGGAATTCGCGCTCCTTGACCGGGACCAGCTCGATCTCGGCGCCGACGAGATCGATGGTGGACGGGGCGAGCCAAAGAAACGGGACCTCGGTGGGGAGCAGGGCCTTCTCAACGGCCTCCTCGCCCATGATGACCTGGTAGGTCGTGACCGTAAGCCCGGAGCCCGTAACACCGAGCCCGGTGGTGGCATTTGCCTGAGGGTCGAGGTCAACGAGGAGGGTCTGGCGTTCGGCTGCCGCGAGACCGGCGGCCAGGTTAACAGCGGTAGTGGTCTTTCCGACTCCTCCCTTTTGGTTGGCTACTGCCAGAACCCGGCCCACCACCGCCTCACCGGATCAGTTTCACGTGGAACATGGAACCATCCCTGTTTCACGTGCAACATTGTGTCAAATACGCAACCAGGATCTCAAGAGTTTTTTTCGACTACAAGGAATAGCCTGGGCTTGCCCGAAACCGGCGACATGGCCTCTCGCCAGCGGCCCCCGGGGATCCCTGGTAGCGCCGAGCCCCTGGCTGGAGGTCCGGCGGCTACAAATCGCCCGCCCGGTTTCACAAAGCCGAGGGCCAGAGGAGCCATCGTTCCGATTGGCCCTGAGGCCCGCGTGACGACAGCATCGAACCCCTCCTTCAACCCCGGAACACTGCCCAGGAGGGATTCTGCGCGTCCCGTCAGGACGGTGACCCCCTCAAGCCCGAGCTCCCTGACGACGGTGGCCAGGAAAGAGGTCCGCTTTCGGCGGACCTCAATGAGTGTTAACTGCCATTCAAGCCTGACGATTTTGAGCGGGATTCCGGGCACCCCGGCACCCGAACCCAGGTCCAGGACCCGGCAGCCTGCCGCCAATGGAAGGTATTCGAGAAAGAGGAGCGAGTCGAGGAAAAGCCTCTCGACGATCTCTTCGGGCTTGCGGTAGGCGGTCAGTGAGTGGACCCGGTTCCAGCGGAGCAGAAGCGAAAGGTAGGTGGAGAAGGCAGCGACTTCGCGATCGGTGGGGGAACGATGAAGGATCTTCTGGAAATTAAAGGAAAGCCCGGGCGCCCTGTCCAAGACGGGTTCAAGCCCGGCGAGGAACCGGTGAGATAACGAGACGCCGGAGCGATCCTTGGCCATCGCTGGAGGTGCGGACGCCTGGATCATGTTGAAGGGTCAAGTGGATGGTGCGCCGGTCTAGGGGGGACATGGGCTCGAGGATCGCCGCTTCGCCGCTCGTCTTCACTTGCTCAGCCAATTTTAGCGCGCGCTGGACCAGGAGGCGCTTCCTCCGACCACGGTACTCCTCCACGTCAACCTGGACCGGGGTCCGCTCGCCAAGCTGACGGCTGAGGATTCTAGAGATTAAAAAGTTAATAGAATCCAGAGTTTGTCCCTGTTTTCCGATCAGGAGCCCGGCGTCTTCCCCCTTCAGCTCGAAGCTCAGCACACCCTCGACCTCGTGCTGGCTTATCTCCACGCTGACCCCAACGAGCCGCAGGAGATCCTGGAGGAGACGGCGCCCGTGGAGGATCTGATTCCCGGTTGGCGTGACTGTGAGTCGAACCCGGGCCGTCCGTCCCCCGAGCCCGAGAAACCCCTTGGTGCCCTCATCCAGAACCTCCACCAGGACGTACTCGCGGCCCAGCGCGAGCTTCTGGAGCCCGGCCTCCACGGCCTCCTCCGGGGTCCGCCCCTCCTCCTCCAGCACGGTCACTGGCGCTTTCCCTCCCGGGATTCCTTGCCGGCAGGCTTCGCCCCGTGGTCCATGTAGGACTGCTGAAGGATCTGGAGCACGTTGGAGACGAACCAGTAGAGGACGAGCCCCGAGGGCAGGTTCAGGAACATGAAGGTGAAGAGCACCGGCATGAAGAGCATGATCTTCGCCTGCCGCGGGTCGCCCACCGTCGGCGTCATCTTCTGCTGGATGAACATCGAGATGCCCATGAGGATGGGGAGGATGTACGTCGGGTCGTACTGACTGAGGTCGCAGATCCAGAGCGCAACGCCGAAGAGTTTGCCGAAGCAGAGGAAGGCCGCGTTCTGGAGCTCCACCGACAGCGAGAACACGAGGTAGAGCGCGTAGAAGATCGGAATCTGGATCACCATGGGCAGGCAGCCGCCCATCGGGTTCACCTTGTGCTTTCGGTAGAGCTCCATGGTCTCGCGCTGAAGCCGTTGCGGGTCCTTCTGGTACTTCGCCCGGAGCGCGTTGACCTGGGGCTGAAGCGTCTGCATGGCCTTCATGGAGGCCATGCTCTTGAGCGTGAGCGGGTAGAAAATGATCTTCGTCAGCACCGTGAGCAGGATGATCGCGACGCCGTAGTTCGGGATGTAGCGGTACACGAAGTTCATCAGCCAGAGGATCGGCACCGCGAGCCACTCCATCCGCAGGAACGGCAGGTAGAAGAGCTCGCCGAAGTGAATGGTCTGCTCGAGCCCGACCCCCACGGCGCGCAGCCGGTCGTACTCTTTCGGCCCGAGATAGACCAGGGCGCGCCCTTCCCAGCTCTGCCCTGGGGCCAAGGTCGGGGGAACGGCCTTGAGGGCAATCTCGACCTGGCCGTCCGGTCCCTTCTGCGTCACGAGCTTGAACCCGGGGCTCCGGGGGATCAGCGCCGCAATGTACCACTCGCTCTCGAGCCCGATCCACTCGCCGGCCGCGGCCGTCTCGCTCACTTTGTCGAACTCCTCACGCTGGACGCCGTGGGGAAGGAGCCTCACGACACGCGTGGGGCGCTGCCCCTGGAACTGCTCGCCCTGGCCTTCGGGCCACTTGCCCTGGGTGAACCAGGGAAGCAGGACCTCCGCGGACTGCGCGACCGAGTGCCTGTTCTCGATCTTGACATGGACTTCGAGCCGGTAGTCCTGGGCGCTGAAGGTGAGCGACTCCACGACCCTGACCCCGTAGCCATCGGCTCCGACGAGAGTGAGGTCGCCACGGGGCCGCCCGGCTCCTAAGACGAGGCGCTCGGGGCTGACTTCGAAGGCCAGCGGCTGGGCTGCCCCGTCTCGGTGGAGGCTGAGACCCTTCGAGCCCACGAGATCCTTGAGCACCATGGCTTTGTCGCCCCGGTAATGGATCACCCACTCGATCACTTTCCCCCCCTCGCTCTCGACGCGAGCACGGTAGAGGGGGGTCTCTACCGTGACGACCCGGCCTGGTGGGGCAGCCTGGCTCAGGGGCTTCAGGGGTGGGGGAAGAGGGGCGGGCGCCTCCTGAACCGGCGCCGCCTTTTGCTCCCTCGCCGACTCGGGAGGCGGCGGCGGGGGGGGAACCGGCGGGAACAGGATCTGGTAAAGGATAAGAAGGGCGGCTATGAGGACGGCCGCCAGAATCGCTCGTTTTTCCATTGGGTTCCGCTAGTTGACTCGGAGGGGGGCTTCGCCCCCCTTCCGAACCTCCCCCAAG
>JACQWB010000295.1 GCA_016209385.1 Candidatus Rokuibacteriota bacterium | reverse complement strand
GTCCCGTGTCGTCACACCCTCACCCTTACCCACTCCCGGTGAGGGAGAGGGGAGTCATTAGCTCGCATAGCGGATGCGGGGGTCGATGAACGCATAGAGGCAATCCACGAGGAGGTTGACGGTCGCCACGATCGCGGCTGTCAGCAACACCACGGCCTGGATCACCGGGAAGTCCCGCGACGTGATCGCCTCGTAGGCGAGCCGGCCGATGCCGGGCCAGGCGAAGACGGTCTCGACCACGATGGCGGTCGTGACCAGAATGGCGAAGTAGATCCCGGCGAATGTCACGACCGGGATCAGCGCATTCTTCAGCGCGTGCTGCCAGATCACCCAGCGCTCGGCGACGCCCTTGACGCGCGCCATCTTCACGTACTCGGCGTCCAGGACGTCGAGCATGCCGGAGCGCAGGAGGCGCATCATGCCCGCCACGACGAACCACCCGAGCGTGAAGCCGGGGAGGATGTAGTGGGCCAGGCTTCCCGTTCCTCCCGCCGGGAGCCACTGGAGCCGCCCCGCCACGACTTCGATCAGCACGATCCCCACCCAGAACGTCGGGAGCGACTGCCCGAGCGCGGCGATCACCTGGGCAGTCCGATCCGTGCGCGTGTCCTTCCTGACGGCCGCCATCACCCCGAGGGGGAAGGCGAGGAGCATGCTCACCGCCATCGAGAAGGCCGCCAGCTTGAGCGAGTTCGGGAGGCGCTCCTTGATCAGGTCGGTGACGGGACGGCGCGCCCTGAGCGATATGCCGAAGTCACCCGTCACCGCGTTGGTGACGAACTTCACGTACTGAAGGTGGAGCGGCCGGTCCAGGCCGAGGTAGCGCCGCGCGTTGGCGTAGTCCTCCTCGGTGGCGACCATCGGCAGGATCAGGTGGAGGGGGTCGCCGGTGGCCCTGGCGAGCGCGAAGACGACGACGGACAGGATCGCCAGGGCCACCAGCGACTGAACGAGGCGCGTCAGGATGAAGCGCCGCATGCGCAGGGTCGCACGATCACCTGGCCGTCACCAGCTCGTCGATGTTCAGGTCGTACATGACAGACCCTGGATTCCACTTCGTGATCTTCTTCGACGCGGCGTACGGGGTATGGAGGTACACCAGCGGCCCCCCCAAGTGCTCGCTCCGGAGCCTGAGGAAGATGTTCCGCATGAGCGTGTTGATCTTCTCGCGGTCGGTCTGGCGGAGCACCTCCCGCACCATGCCGTCAATCTCAGGGTCTTTCGTGGTCGTCGTCTTGGACGGGGTGTAGGCCATCTTTTCGATCAGCGCGTAGGTGCCGATCCAGTCGCGGTTGGCCATGTTGTAGTAGCCCACAGCGCCCGGGATCGACTGGTCGAGCCACTTCTTCCTGAAGGCGCCGTAGTCCACAGGGACGAGCTTCGGCTGGACTCCGATCTTCTGCCAGTAGCCCGCGACAGCCTCGGCCATCGCCTTGCCCTCGGGGAGGCCCGGGAGCTGGAAGGCGTAGAACTCGATCGGGAAGCCTCCCCCGTAGCCGGCCTCAGCCAGGAGCTTCTTCGCCCGCGCGGGGTCGTAGGGATACGCGACATCGGCGGTCATCTTGAAGTTCACGTCGGGGAAGGCCCAGGAGAGCCCGAAGGGGATGGCGCCCGGGTCCGCCATGCCGCCGAAGATCGTGGCGGCCAGCTCCTTCCGGTCGATGGAGATATTGAGGGCTTCCCGGACCCGTCTGTCCTTCACCGGGGTATTCTCCCACGGCTGGACCCACCACATCTGGAGGAGCGAGTCGTCCTTCCGCATGAAGATCGGGAAGCCGCCGCGCTCGACCTCCTTGACCCGGTCGCGGCTGATCTCGATGATGTCGGCCTCGCCGCGGCGGAGGATGGCGACCCGCGTCGTCTCCTCGGGGATGAGCCTGAACGTCACGGTCTTGAACTTGGGCGTGCCGAGCCGCCAGTGGCCCTCGACGGCTTCCAGCTTGACGTGGGAGCCGGTGACCTGCTCGACGAAGCGGTACGGGCCGCTCCCGATCGGCGCGCGGGCGAAGTGGTCATCGCCCTTGGCCTCCAGGTACTTCTTCGAGAGGATCATCCCTTCGGTGGAGAGGACGCGCGAGAGGTAGGGCGGGATGATGAGCGTGGGCTCCTTGGTCACGATCACGACCCGGTCGGGGGCCGGGGTCTCGATGTCCTGGACCAGCGCGCGGAGCGGGCCGGCGTACCCGGTCGTGGAGCGCTTGCCCATGGCGCGCAGCAGGCTGAACTTGACGTCGTCGGCGGTCAGGGCGTCGCCGTTGTGGAACCTGATCCCCTTGCGGAGGTGGAAGGTCCAGCGCTTGTGGTCGGGGGAGGCCTCCCAGCGACTGGCGACCCCGTTGTCCTTCGAGGGCTGGCCGTCCGGGGTGACGCCGACCAGGTAGTCGAAGATCAGCGAGAGGTAGAACTTGACGATATGGCCGCCGAGCACGGGATCCAGGATCTCGGTCGAGAAGCTCGAGAGCGCGATGGTCAGCTCGCCGGAGGGCCTGGCCTGTCCCCAGGCGGGGCCGGCGACGAGGAGCGACACGACCAGGAGTGAGGCCGCGAACCTGAGCGCTGGCTTCATGGCTTGCTCCTTTCGATTGGTTTCGTGATGGCCTCGTGGGCCCCGTAGAAGTACATGCTCCGTCCTGCCGCCCCTCCGACCACGGCGATCTCGTAGCACTCAGGCAGCTCCACCAGGGGCAGGGGCAGGTCCGGATGCTGGGTGAGCCACTGGAGGTCGGGGCGGCCGGCGATCAGCGTGGAGGGCTCGCGGTTGGAGCGCAGGACGCGGAACGGGAGCGTGGCGTGGCGGTAAAGGTAGTCGCGGACATCGGCCTTGGACCAGCCGTGCTTGGCGATGATGGCCGCGTGCTCAGGGCAGAGGAGGAGCAGGTTCCGGTCCAGGATCTTGACCTTGGTCTTCGGGTCGGCCCAGCTCCCCTCGAGCCACCGCCCCGTGGAGGCGACGGCGATGTTGGCGGCGGCGCTCGCCACCGTGTTGAGGATTCCCTCGGGGGTCGTGTTGAAGAAGTCGAAGACGTCGGACTGGGCGTACACGGTGATGACCGTCACCGCGCTCGTGTCGCGGTCGTAGCCGCGCTCGACGTGGAACGGGCTCCACGGGTTGGCGTCCTCGTTCTCCGCCAGGCAGAGGCTGAACTTGTTGGCCGATCCGATCGTGTCCATGTCCATGACGCCCGGATAGGCCTGGCCGACGTTCATGTAGATCAAGCGGAGCGCCCGACCGATCACCACATTCGCCCGGTTCTGAGAGCCGGGGCCGAGGGCGCCGCGCCCCGAGTTGATGCCGAGCTCCCGCGCGAGCGGGCCGTTGACCAGGATGAGCGGGGCGTGGGGGCCCGTGGACATCGCCGCGATCCGGAGGAAGAACGTGGGCTCGGCGACGGCCTGGACCGCGGCGATCAGCACCGGGAGATGCTCAGGAAGGCAGCCGGCCATCACGCAGTTGATCGCGATCTTCTCGACGGTGGCGACGCCGAAGCCGGGCTCGAGAACCGCCACCACCTCGTCGCGGGCGCGGCGGGTCCCACGGAGCATGCGCTCCACCCCGTCGGGAGTCGGCGGGACGAGCGGGAAGCCGTCGCTCCAGCCGCGCTCGAGGAAGAGACGGGTCATCCGGTCCAGGACATCCAGGGCGTCGGTCCCGTCCACGCTGAGGCTCTCGGCGGGCGCGCCGGCGGCCGGCGTCTCGACGGTGAGGGTCGGGGGCGTGGTGAGGGCCTCGATCACCCGGTCGATGCAGCCATCGACAGCACGTCGGATCTCGTCCGGCGTCTGATTGGTGAAGGGGAGTGGGACCACCGCGATGGGCAGGGCAGGGAGCCCGAAGGCCTGGGCGCTCCGCCGCGCGTCGCGGGCGAAGGCCTCCGCCGTGAACGAGACGGTCGGGACCCCCGCCTTCTCCAGCTCAACCATGTCGTGGACAAGCCACGACGTGCACGACCCTCAGTCGCTCGTGGTGCCGATGACCGCATCGCAGTCGGCGGCGATCCGCTCGACGTCGGCCGCCGTGGCCATGCGGAAGAGGCTCCCGACCTCGCCCCAGTAGCGGGAGAAGGCGGCGCCCGGAACGCGCTGGCTCAGGAGCTCCGCGGCCCGGGTCAGCGCGTGGTCGCCCCCCGCCTTGAGGTTCCAGTAGAGGCCGATCCGTTTCCCCGTGAGGTCGCTCGGCCTGTGGGCGGCCTTGACTGTCTGCTCGACGGTCTGGGCCTGCGGGTTCAGGACTTCCAGGCGCATGTCGGATCCCTCCCTATCGCCCGAGCAGCTTGCCGAAGGCGTCCACACCAGCTTTGGCGATGATCCCGTCCTGCTGCGCGGTGACCCCGCTGACGCCGATCGCGCCGACGACCTTCCCGTCCACGACGAGCGGCAGCCCGCCCTCGATCGGCATCGCGCCGGGGAGGCTGAGGATCACGTTCCGGCCGCCGGCCACGAGGTCCTCGAAGACCTTGGTCGGCCGCTTGTAGGCCACCGCCGTGCGGGCCTTCTCGATGGCCACGCGAATGCTGCCGGTCTGGGTCTCGTCGATCCGCTGGAGGTAGGTCAGGTGGCCGCCGTCGTCCACGATGGCAATGACGACGCGCCAGTTGTTCTTCATCGCTTCGGCCTCGGCCGCCGCGGCGATCTTCTTCGCCGCCTCCAGCGTGAGGGCCTTCTTGTCCATGAGCTGGGCGGAGGCGGGGCCGGCCAGGACGAAGGAGAGGACGAGCGAGAGGGCAAGCAAGGCGATGCGTCGTGCGGTCATGGCGCTTCCTCCTTTGGGAGTCAGAACGTTAATGGCTCTTAGGGATGACCGGATGGCCGGCGGCGGCGTCGGCGATTGCATGGTCGTTCTCTGCCGGGACCGCCCCGCTGACGCCGATCCCACCGATGATCCGGCCGTCCTCCACGATCGGGACCCCTCCCTTGCCGAACACGAACTGGTACGCCCCCAGGGCCGCCACGTTTCCGGCGAAGAGCTGGCGGGTGGCGAACCGCTCCTCCAGCGCCAGGGTGGTCGCGCGGAAGGCGACGGTCGCATTGGCCTTGGCCCGAGCGATCTCCGGCGTCACCCAGAAGGCCCCGTCCATCCGGTGCGAGGCCACGAGGTGCCCGGCGTCGTCCACCACCGCGATCGCGACGTTGAAGCCTAGCTCGCGCGCCTTGGCGATCCCTTTCTCGATACACTCGACGGCCTTCTTGAGCGTGAGTGGCATCAGGCTGACCCTCCGATCAAATCAACTCAGTGTCAGGGTCGGGGCGGAGCCCCCCTCCGAGGAAGCTCACAGCTCTTCCTTGAGGACGTAGGCGCGGTAGAGGCCGCTCATGTACTGCCAGCGCATCTCGGTGGCCTGTCGGACCGCCTCGCGCGCCTCGGCCTGCCGTTCGGGCGTGGTGCAGTGTTGCTCCACGATCTGGTACCCGCGCTCGCCGTGCACCTCGTCGGCCACGATGTGGACCGAGAAGAACTCGACCTCGTGGTCGGTGAAGCCGTAGTGGGTCTTGAGCGGCGGCAGGTTGCGCCGGTAGATCCCGGGCACCTGCGACTCGAGCCCGACCAGGAGGCCCGCGGCCGCCACGTGGAACCGCCGGTGGGACATCTCGTAACACCAGGCCGTGAGGGCCCGGGTCGTGGGGAGCTGTTTCGCGTTCTCCACTTCGGACCGGGTCAGGCCACAGGCCTCGGCGAACCGGATCAGCAGGTCCACGTGCTTGGTCCCGGATTCCTCCTCGACGATGTTCTCGAGCAGGAAGTCGCGGGCGTCCGGATCGGGGCACTCGGCGTACACCGCCGCGCACCAGCGCGGGAACTGGGAGACGTACTGGTAGTGCTGCGCGGCCCAGGATCCGAGCTGGACCCGCGTGAGCTCTCCCTTGACCCACTTTTCGGTGAAGGGGTTGAGCCGGCTGTGCCGGGCGTTGACCGCGGCCTCCAGGGCGGATCGAAAGGCGCTGTGCTCACTCATTCGGGCCCTCCCTCGGGTATCGGGTCAGTTGCGACTGCCTCCGTCCACCATCTAGAGACCGCCTCCGTCAAACCCTTCAGGAGCCGGCGAGCCAGCAGCGCGTCGCCTGGCCCTCGCCGACGCTGAGCTCGGGCGGATCCTCTTCGCGGCAGCGCTCCATCACCTTCGGGCAGCGGGGATGGTAGGGGCAGCCCGGCGGGAGCGCGGCGAGGTCGGGAGGCTGGCCGTCGATCGCGGTGAGGCGCTGGCGCGGATCGCCGAGCCGGGGGATGGAGTCGAGCAGGGCCTGAGTGTACGGGTGGGCGGGGTCGTTGAAGATCCGGCGGACGGGTCCCGCCTCGACGATGCGTCCCGCGTACATCACCGCCACCCGGTCGCACATCTTGGCCACGATGCCGAGGTTGAGGGTGATGAAGATCAGCGCGAGCCGGTGCGCGCGCTGGAGCTCGCGCAGCAGGTTCAGGTACTGGGCCTGGATCGTCAGGTACAGGCTCGTCGTCGGCTCGTCGGCAATCAGGAGGCGTGGCTCGCACGAGATCGCGATGGCGCCCACGATCCGCTGGCGCATTCCCCCCGACATCTGGTGGGGATACTCGCGCACGCGCACCTCGGGCGCGGGGATCCGCACCGCCCGCAGCAACTCCTGGGCCTTGGCCCAGGCCCCGTTCCGGCCCGCTTTCTCGTGGACGCGGATGGGCTCGGCCACCTGGTCGCCGACCGTGAAGAGCGGGTTCAGCGAAGCCATGGGGTCCTGGAGGATCATGGCGATGCGCTTCCCCCGGATCCGGCGCATCTCGGCGTCGGGCTTGGCCAGCAGGTCTTCGCCCTCGAACCTGACCTCCCCCCGCACGATCCGGCCCGCCGGCGGGAGGAGACGCAGGATCGAAAGCGCGAGGGTCGTCTTCCCGGAGCCGGACTCTCCCACGATGCCGAGCGTTTCCCCGGTCTCGAGCGCGAGCGAGACCCCGTGGACCGCCCGCGTCACCCGGGCGCCGCGGGCGCTCACGTAGTGTGTGCAGAGGTCCCTGACCTCGAGCAGGCGGCTCATTCCCGCGCAAACCCCTCCGAGACGATGCTGTGACCCACGATTTTATACTCGCCGCGGCCGAACGGCTTCTGGATGGTGAAACGCTCCTCGGCCGCATGCCTGGCGTAGTGCACCTCGTACTGGAGGCTGACGAAGGCGCCGGTCTCGGGCGGGACGAAACCGGTCCGCGAGCGGGCCGCCGTGAGCCGGTACGAGCGCAGGTCCCCGAGCCGCGCCGTGATGATCTGGATGTCCTGCTTCAGCACCTGGGGATTCCGCGTTTCAAGATAGCCCGGCGCGAAGTAGGTGATGGCCCCGTCCAGGTCGTTCGCCTTGACCGCCTGGAGGTAACCCTCGGCCACGCGCCGGCCGTGGGCCTCCCGGTCCTCGGTCCCGCACCCCGCGAGGAAGATCGCGACGAGCAGCAGGGCGACCGCCACGCCCGCCTCCCAGACCGCACGCCGCGCTCACAGCTGGCGGAGCTGAGGGTCCAGCTTGACCCGGAGCCAGTCGCCGAGGAGGTTGGCCGAGAGCACCATCAGCATGATGCAGCAGCCGGGGAGCACCGTGAGCCACCAGTAGCCGGCCATCAGGCCCTTCTTGCCGTCGGCGAGCATGAGCCCCCAGGCGGGCTTGGGGGGAGGCACCCCGACCCCGAGGAAGGAGAGAGACGCCTCGGCGACGATCACGACGCCCAGCATCAGCGTCCCCAGGACGACGGCGGAATTCAGGACGTTGGGGAGGATGTGGCGCCGCATGATCGTTCCCCTGGAGCAGCCGGCCACCACGGCGAGGCGGACGAAGTCGCGCTCCTTCATGGAGAGGACCTCCCCGCGGATGACCCGGGCGTAGCGCGTCCAGTAGACCGCGCCCAGGATGATGATGATGTTCATCTCGCTGGGGCCGACGATGGCAGCGAGGAAGATGGCGAAGCTGAGCGCGGGCAGCGCGAGCCAGGTGTCGGTGATGCGCATGATAGCCTGGTCCACCCAACCCCCGAGGTAGCCTGACAGGATCCCGAGCGCCGTTCCGAGAATGCCCGCGAAGATCACGGCGGTGAAGCCCACCACCATCGAGACCCGCGCCCCGTAGATGAGGCGCGAGAGCACATCGCGGCCGAGATGATCGGTCCCGAGGAGGTACCTCTCGCTTCCCCCGGCCTGCCAGGCCGGCGGGCGGAAGCGCTCGCCCAGGTTTCCCACCTCAGGGTTGTGCGGGGCGAGCACGTCGGCGAAGATGGCGAGCAGCGCGATGGTCGCGATGATGGCGATTGGGATGACCGGAAAGCCTTCGACGCGAAAGGACGCGAAGCGCCAGGCGAGCGTGAGCGTGGCCGCTCGGCTACCGTTCATAGCGGATCCTCGGGTCGATGGCGGCGTAGAGGATGTCCACCAGGAGGTTCACGACGACGATCATGGCGCCGCCCAGGAGCACCGTCGCCTGGACGATCGGGAAGTCGCGGAAGGCGATCCCCTCGTAGAGCAGCCGGCCGATGCCGGGCCACGCGAAGACGGTCTCGACGACCACCGCCACGTTCACCATGATGACCAGGTTGATTCCCGCCAGCGTCAGCACCGGGATCAGGGCGTTCTTGAAGGCATGCTTGGCGATCACGAGCGCCTCGGGGAGCCCCTTCAACCGCGCCAGCTTCACGTACTCGGAGCCCAAGACCTCGAGCATTGACGAGCGTGTGAGCCGCATGTGGGCCGCCGCGAAGTACCAGCCCAGGGCAAAGGCCGGCATCACGACGTGGAGCGGCGTGCCGGAGCCCGAGGAGGGGAGCCATCCCAGGTAGACGGAAAAGAAGAGGATCAGGAGGAGCCCCACCCAGAACGACGGGAGCGAGAGCCCGAGCAGCGCAAAGACCTTCCCCGCGCTGTCCCACCAGCGGTTCACCCGCACCGCCGCCAGGATGCCCGTCGGGATGCCGATCAGCAGCGAGAACGCCATCGCCGCCAGCGCCAGGAGGAGCGAGTTGGGGAGCCGCGACAGGTACAGCTCGAGGACCGGCGTCCGGTAGTAGAAGGACTTGCCGAAGTCGCCCCGGATCAGGCTCTCGAGGAAGTTCCCGTACTGGACCACGAGCGGCCGGTCAAGGCCGAACTGTGTCCGGATCGCGTCGATGTCCTCCTGGCTGGCCCCGGGCTCGACGAGCAGCACCACGGGGTCGCCGGTCAGCCTGGCGAAGAGGAAGATGGTGAGCGAGAGGAGAAAGAGCGAGAGCAGCGAGTAGCCGAGCCGCTTGACGATGTACTGCTTCACGCCCTGCGCGCCCCCTCAGTGCCTCACTTCCCTTTGAGCTTCACGTCCTCGTAGGGCGCCGAGTAGGCGTGGCCGGCGATGAGACCGAGCCCCGACTCCTCCACGCGCGACCCCACGCCGTTGAGGAACGCCAGTTCCCACAGATGCGCGAACATCGCCTTCTCGTGGACGAGCTGCTGGATCCGGTTGAGGACAGCCTCGCGCTTCTTGCGGTCCAGCTCGGCCGCCTGCTCGCGGAAGAGCCCATCCAGGTCGGCATAGCTGCCGTACACGTAGGTGCCGCCGGTGACGACGAAGGCCTCGAGGCGGGTCGCGGCGTTGCCGAAGGCGCCGCTGGCGCCCTGGATCAGGTTCCGGTGCTTCTTCTCCGCGAACCCCTTGAAGAAGGCCGCGCGCTCGAGCGGCCGCAGCTTGACCCGGATCCCGACCGCCTGGAGGTAGTGGACCGCGGCCTCGCCCAGGTTGGCGTAGGCGACGTCGCAGTAGTACTCGCCCGCGTCGAAGCCGTTGGGGTAGCCGGCCTCGGCAAGGAGCTGTCTGGCCTTCGCCGGATCGTGCGGGTACGCCGGCGGCTGCCAGTAGAAGTCGAAGCTCGAAGGGATGATGCTCCAGGTGATCTTGGAGAACCCGAGGGTCTCGGCCTGGTTGATCGCGGTCCGGTCGATCGCGTAGTTGGCGGCCAGGCGCACTCGCTTGTCGTGCCACGGCGACTTCGCGTCCCACTGGTCGGCGAAGTAGATCCAGAACGGCGCTGGGATGATGGTGGGCTTGAGCGTGAGTCCGGCCGTGCGGCGCAGCTCCTCGGCGAGCGCGCCGCGGATCGAGTAGACGACGTCGACTTCGCCGCGCTTGAGGGCAGCCAGGCGCGTGGACTCGTCCGGGATCACCTTGAAGACGAGGCGCTTCACGCCCGGCGCCTTGCGCCAGTACTGGTCGAAGGCCTCGAAGACCAGCTCGACGCCCGGCGTGAACGAGACGAACTTGTACGGGCCGGCGCCGATCGGGTGCTTCTTGTACCCGTCGTCGCCTACCTTCTCGACGTACTTTCTGGGGACGATCCAACCGGCGCCGGTGGCGGTCGCGTAGAAGGTCAGGAAATCGGGCCAGGGCTGCTTGAGCCGGAAGCGGACACGGCCCGGGTCGGGAGTCTCCACGGCGGCGACCCGTTCCTTGAGCGTCTTCGCGGCGGTGCCCCGGTAGCGCTCGAAGGAGAACTTGACGTCCTCGGCCGTGAGGGGGTCGCCGTTGTGGAACTTCACCCCCTTGCGGAGAGCGAACTCGTACGTCAGCGCGTCGGGCGAGACGGTCCAGGACTCCGCCAACGCGGGCGCGATCGGCTTGCCGGGCATCGGTTTCACCACTGCGTCGTGCAGCGCGTAGAGGACCATGAACGGCGTGATGATTCCGGGGGTCTCGGCGGGGTCGAACCAGGTGGGGGCGAGCGAGGTGTGGACCCCCCAGGTCATCTGCCCCTCGGGCGCCGCCCCCGCGCCGGGAATCCCGACCGGGCCGGTCCACGCGAGGAGGAGAGCCAGAGCGAGAATGCGGAGCGAGCGAGTCCGTTCAGTCATGTGCGATCCCTCACTTGGCTTTGAGTTTCAGGTCCTCGTACGGCGCCGAGTAGGCGTGGCCCCAGGTCAACTGCCCTTCCGGGGCCGCGGGGGCGGGTATCGGCGCCGGCAAGGTGACGGCCAGCGCGCAGGCAAGGATAGCGGCCCAGAAGGTGTTCGGGCCAAAGCGCTTCGGCCGCATCGTTGTGCCCTCCTTCCTCGCCCACGACCGAGCCGGGCAGGCCTCGAGCCAGAGAGGACAGGTCGGAACGGGCGGGAAAGTGCTTCATGATTATCCCTGCCCGCTTGCCTTGTCAATGGCTTGAGCCACCGGCCTTGCTTGACCGGGCCGGGGGAGAACCGCTATTCTTCCGGGCATCCAAGCCGGCGAGGGGAGAGGACGCTCCATGGAACCGTTCACGGCCGAGCGCATGCGAGACGTGGCGAGCCTCCAGGGCTACGCCTGGGCGGACGAGGACCTCGAGCGGATCAGGCCGCTGGTGGAGCGCGGCCTCGCTCTGGTCGAGAAGCTGGCGGCGGTCGTCCCGCAGGAGATCGAGCCGGCGATCCAGTACCGGATGTTCTGATTCTGACCCCCTTCAAGAGTGGAGGGGCACGGGAGGCGAAGGTGAGGGAGCTGGTGTGGAAGCCAATCACGGAGCTGGCCCGGATGATCGCGGCCAAGGAGGTCTCTTCCGTGGAAGTGGTCCAGGCCTACCTGGACCGGATCGAGGCGCTGGACGGCAAGCTGAAGGCCTATATCACCGTCTGCCGAGACGAGGCCCTCGCCGCGGCGAAGGCGGCCGAGGCCGCGATCATGAACGGTGAGTCCCTGGGCCGGCTTCACGGCGTCCCCATCGGCCTCAAAGACCTCTACGCTACCCAGGGCATCCGGACGACGGGAGGCTCGAAAATCCTCGGCCAGTGGGTCCCCGGTGAAGACGCCACCGTCGTCACCCGGCTGAAGCAGGCGGGCGCCATCGTCCTCGGCAAGCTCAACATGCACGAGTTCGCCTACGGCCCCGAAGGCCTCAACGTCCACTACGGGGATGCGTGGAACCCGTGGGACCCCCGCACCCATCGGATCGCGGGAGGCTCCTCCTCGGGCTCGGGGGTCGCGGTCGCGGCGGGGCTCTGTGCGGGCGCGCTCGGCTCCGACACCGGCGGCTCGATCCGCATCCCGGCCGCGCTCTGCGGGATCACGGGGCTCAAGCCGACCTACGGCCGCGTGAGCCGGGCCGGCGTGCTCCCGCTGGCCTGGTCGCTGGATCATGTGGGGCCGATGACGCGGACGGCGGCCGACTCGGCGCTGATGCTCGGGGCGATGGCCGGCTACGATCCCCGCGATCCCTCCTCGAGCGTGCTGCCGGTCCCGGATTACGCGGGGGCGCTCACCGGCGACACGAAAGGACTCCGCGTGGGGCTGCTGCGCGCGTTCTTCCTGGAGTCCGCCGGCGGCGCGCTCCGCCAGGCTGTCGAGCAGGCGGTGAAACTGCTGGAAGGGCTGGGAGCCAGAGTGGAGGAGGTGACCCTGACCACCGCCGCGCACGCCCTCGCGGCGTCCTTCGCCATCATCTCTCCGGAGGCGCTGGCCTACCACGAGGCGTGGATGAGGTCCCGCCCCGACGACTATGCCGCTGACGTCCGCGATCGCCTGCGGGTCGGTGCGTTCGTGTCGGCGACCCAGTACCTGAGGGGGCAGCAGATGCGCGCCATGATCCGGAACGAGGTGGACGCGCTCCTGGGGAAGCTCGACGTCCTGATCGCGCCTGCGACACCCATCGTGGCGACCCCGGTGGGCCAGACCGAGGTGACGATCGAGCAAGAGAAGTACGATGTCCGCTCGAGCCTGACCCGCTTCACCCGGATCTTCAACCTCTCCGGACATCCGGCCTGCGCCATCCCCTGCGGGTTCACCGCGGCGGGCCTCCCGATCGGGATGCAGATTGCCGGGCGCCCGTTCGACGAGGCCGCCGTCCTCCGCGTGGCCGATGCGTACCAGCGCGCTACCGACTGGCACACCCGGCGGCCTCCTGTCGAGTGACCGGCGTGCGTGCCTGGTTCGGTCCCGGCGGTATGTGATAGGATGCGCCCATGGATTCCGACGCGCTTGATCAGCGGCTCGGCGCGCTCGAGTCCCGTCTCGCCCGCCTCGAGGCCCTCCTCCAGAGCGTGAGCGAACAGCTCGGGCGAACCCAGCTCAACGCCGAGGCCAGCAAGGAGGCGATCGAGAGCTGGGTGACCGACTACGTGTCGCTCCGCCTGACCCAGCTCGTCCCGGAGACCTGCGAGCACGTCCCGGACGCCGCGACGGCAGAGGGACCGGTGCTTCCGGGGACCCGGATCCGCTGCACCGAGGAGGTCGTCCACCGTCTGGGGCGCATCCCGATCCCCTTCGTCCGCCAGATGGTGACTCAGAAGGTCGCCGAGGCCGCCAGGGCGGAAGGCGTCAAGCTGGTGGACGTCGCCTTCTTCGAGCGCGCGGCGACCTTCTGACAGTGCAAGCTGTCAGGGGAGGATCTCCTGAGCTTTCAGCACTGGCAGAAGCACCTGATGGCGGGCCCCGCGCTCTGAGACCGACCGCGGCGCTGGCTGGGTCGTTTGCCTGACGATCCCGACACGCCTGACGCCGGGGAACCGGTCGAGCTGCCGATCGAGGACTTCCTCGACCTCCATACCTTCACGCCGCGCGAGGTTCGCTCTGTGGTGGACGAGTACCTGCGCGAGGCGTGCCGCCGCGGCTTTTCCGAGGTGCGGCTGATCCACGGCAGAGGGAAGGGGGTGCAGCGGGCGATTGTCCAGTCGCTCCTGGCCGGCCATCCGCTGGTCGCGGAGTTCTTCGACGCGCCGCCCGAGCGCGGGGGCTGGGGTGCGACGGTCGTGGTGCTGCGCCCGCAGGGCATTACTCCGACGCGCCCCTAGGCTTTCGCCGCCCTGAGCACCAGGTGCCGGTCGGTGAACGCGATGACCCGTCCCGCTTCGATCCTTATCCCTTCTCCCCCTTTGCCCGCTCGGCGAGGTGGCGGAAGAGGAAGTCGGTGTCCAGCGGCGTCAGGTCGAACCGCCGGCTCGCCTCGTCCACCAACCTGACGCGATCCGCCTTGGGGTTGTCGCGGAGCTGCTCGTCGATCCACTTCACCGCCTGCTTGATCGGCGCTTCGCCAGCGGCCATAGGTCACCTCTCTCACGTATTGTGCCAACTCCCGTTCGACTCACACCACCTCGATGCGCGCGAGCTTCCGGCGGGCAGCTTCGACCGCACCGCCGACGATCGCGACCGACACGGCCAGGGCGAGGAGTAGGGGGCCTGCGGGCGAGCGTCCGTCGAAGATCGCGAGCGCCGAGCGCTGGGCGAGCCATCCCACCAGCGATACGTACCCCAGGCAGAGGAAGGTGGTCGCGAGTCCTCCCGCGTTGGTGCTCAGGCTCTCGGGGTTCGCCTCCCTGAAGTTGGGCCAGACGGCGCCGAACGCGAGGGAGACCGCCACCGTCGTGATGGTCACCAGCCCGAAGAGGAAGGCGAGGGCCCCCAGGTGGGAGAACGACGGGCTCAGCCTCAGCGTGCCGGCCAGGGCGATGCTGCCGACCAGCACGAGGAGCAGAGCGGCGTAGAGGGCGAGCTTCCCCAGAAAGAGCTGGAACGGCCGGACCGGGCTCGAAAAGAGCACCCACGCTGCCTGCCCCTCCAGCGAGAGGCTCGGGAAGACAAAGCGGAGGCCGAAGGCGGTCAGGAAATAGCCGGCGGCCACCAGGTTGAGCAGCAGGAGGCGCGCCACTGTCTCGTGCTTCTCCGCCACCTCGCGGACCGGGGCCACGAAGAGAAAGGCGATGTAGAGGGCGAGGAGGAAAAGGAGGAAGGCTGCCTGCCCAAGCTCGCGAGGGCTCCGCCAGAGCCGGAGGAGGTCGCGCTCGACCAGGGAGCCGATCGGGCCACGGAGAACGCGGGGGAAGAGGCCCTGGCCCGTCGGGATCGCCGTCGTTTCCGAGCCGGCGGAGAAGACGAGCCCCTCGGTCACCATCGGCAGCGTGCGGCGGTAGAGCCACCGCCCG
Source organism: Candidatus Rokuibacteriota bacterium (assembly GCA_016209385.1). Classification (NCBI taxonomy): domain Bacteria; phylum Candidatus Rokuibacteriota; species Candidatus Rokuibacteriota bacterium. Next base: position 12,062 of record JACQWB010000295.1, on the reverse strand, counting down.
GGGAGCGCGGCTCCGGCCAGCACGACCAGCGGGGCCAGCCAGAGGGCCAGCCGGGTGGCTCCCGAGCCGGCGGGCTGGCCGGTCGCGCTCACGAAGAGGGCGACGGCGAACGGGTGGCTCGGCCAGAAGCTGAAGCGCGCCTCGATGAACTTGATGGACTGCGGCTTGCCGTTCAGCATCCCGGGATCGAAGATCATTGTAAAGTCCGTGGTGGACGGCACGACGTTTCGACCGACGAGGAGGGCGAAGCTCCCGAGGACCAGGATGGCGGCCAGGGCGATGCTGGTGCGCGTCCTGAGCCGACGGAAGGCGGCTCCGGCGAGAGCCGTGAGCAGCGCGCCCGTCCCGCCGGTTAACGCCATGAACAGAACCAGGACCGCGAGAGCCAGCACGTAGTAGTCGGCGCTCGTCCCATAGCTCACTCCGAGCGCCAGAACCGCCGGCATCCCGAGGATGACGAAGGCCCACGACGTGAGCCCGAATGTCTGCGCGGCCCGCAGCCAGTAGAGCGCCGTCAGCGGGAGCGGGGTGGCGAGGAGGAGTGGGGTGTCGGCGGCGCGGTAGAAGATCCAGAGCCCGGAGACCACGAAGCTCAGCAGCGCGACGAGCCAGACCAGGACGAGGAAGCTCTCGAGGGTGTAGAGCGTGAGCGCCGGAGCCGCGCGCCCGAGCTCGCGCGTGATGAAGGTGAAGGTCCGCAGGAAGACCTCGTACTCGGCGGCCATGACCGCGGTGAAGAGCGCGACGAAGGCCCCCATCACCGCCACCTTGGCTCCCTCCCGGTCCCGGAGGATCTTTCGCGCCAGGGTCAGGCGCCGGGTGAGGAGCAGCAGGAAGAGCCTCATCGGGGGTGGGAGTTGGTGAAGTGCAGGTAGAGCGCTTCCAGGGACGCGCCCGGCAGCCCGGCCTGCGCGCGCAGCCCGGACAGAGTGCCGTCCCGGATCAGGCGTCCGTCGCGGAGCAGGCCGACCCGATCGCAGACTGTCTCGGCGAAGGCGAGCGAGTGGGTGCAGAGCAGGATCGCGCCGCCGTCCGTGGCGAAGCGCTTCAGCAGCTCCCGCGTCCGGATCGAGCTTTCCGGGTCGAGCCCGACGATGGGCTCGTCCACGATCAGGAGGCTCGGCGCGTGGAGCAGGCTCGCCATGATCGCGACCTTCTGCCGGTTGCCGCGGGAGTAGGTCTCCACGTACTGGTCCACGATTTCGCCGATCGGGTAGAGGGCGAGGAACTCCTCGATCCTCCGGCCGCGCTCCGGGCGCGGCACTCGGTACAACTCGCCGACCAGGTGCAGGAACTCGCGCCCGGACATCTTCTCGTAGACGAAGGGCTCGTCGGGAATGTAGCCGACGCGCCGCTTGGCCGCCTCCGGAGCGCGGGACAGGTCGATCCCGTCGATGACGATCCGCCCCGCGCTCGGACGGTAGAGGCCGGTGACCATCTTGACCGTGGTGGTCTTGCCCGAGCCGTTGGGGCCGATGAGGCCGTAGATCTCGCCGGGCTCAACCCGGAGCGAGAGGTCGTCCACGGCGAGGCGGGATCCGAAGCGCTTGGAGAGATGATCCAGCGACAGGCGGGGCTCGGCCATCGCCCCTTCACCCGGCCTGGGTGAGGATCGCCTTGGGGAGCACGAGCCGGACGGCCATGACGGGGCGCGGGGAGGTCCCGATCTTGAAGTCGCCGATCAGCGAGCAGAGCATGTACGCGGCCTCGGCGGAAAGCCGCGTGGCGCGCGTGAGGTAGCGGATGGCCGCCCGGGCAGCGTCGCGCATCGCCTCCTCCAGCGTGGGGGCGGTGCCGACCACCTGGAGGGCGTCGGCGGTCTCGATCACCGGCCGGTCCAGGAACGCGGGTCGCTCCACCGTGACCCGGAGCGTCACCGTCGCATCGCACTCGAGCCCGGTCCCACAGGTGATCCCGTCACCGATGATCGCGTGCGGGTCGGCCAGAAAGAGGAGACCGCCCCGGACGAACACCGGGAGGTGGCAGACGGTGCCGGGCCTCAGCTCGTTCTGGTCGAGGTCGCCGCCGTGGGGCCCTGCGTAGCCGAAGTGGTCGAGGACCTCGGGCATCGTGGAGAGCGTGCCGAGCGATGGGCGCACGGGGATCCGGATGTCGCCGAAGTAGATCACCCCGTCCCGGATCGGGGAGACCCGGAGGGCGGGGCCCGGGAAATCCTTCGGGAGGAGCCCATAGTTCTTCATGATGGCCGTTACCCCCTCCTGCCCCACCTCCATGGCGAGGAGCTCCACGCGGAGGGAGTCGCCTGGCCCGGCGCCTTCGACGAAGATCGGCCCGGTGATCTTCCCCAGCGGGTGGCCCACCGCCTCCTCGGTGAAGGGCGTGGGAAAGCGCGAGGGGTCGCGCACGCCGAGGAAGGCCTCGCTCACCTCCACGACGACGACTTCCCCCGACGCGACGCTGAGCGCCGGGCGCGTGTCCGGCTGGGCGTCCATCAGGTACATCTCGCGATCGGGCTTGAGGTGCTTCACCGCGTCCTTCCCCCCTTACACCACCGCCGACATGCCGCCGTCGAAGTTGATCGCGGTGCCCGTGATGTAACCGGCGCGCTCGGAGGCGAGGAACGCCACCAGGTCGGCGAACTCCTCCGCCTCGCCGACGCGCCCGAGCGGCACCCGCTTGCCCACCTCCCGGTAGTAGGCCTCGACGTCACCCTTGGCGCGCCGCTCCCACTGCACGCTCTTGACCAGGCCGAGACAGACGGTGTTCACCCGGATCCCCTCGGCCGCGTACTCGTTGGCGAGCGACTTGGTCAGGTTGATCCCGGCGGCGCGCGTCACGGTGGTCGGGAGCGCCCGAGTTCCGGGAGCCTTGCCGCCCACCGTGGTGACGTTGATGATGCGCCCGCCGCCCTGGCGGCGCATGTGGGGGATGACCAGCCGGCAGCACCGGACCGCGGCCATGAGCTTCAGGTCCAGGTCCTGCTGCCAGGCGCGGTCGTCCACCTGCTCGAAGGCCCCGGCTGCGGAAGTGCCCGCGTTGTTGACGAGGACGTCGATCCGGCCGAAGCGGGCGATCACCTGGCTGATGAAGGCCTCCACCTGGTCGGCCTTGGTCACGTCGGCCGGCACCGCCAGGACATCGGCGCCTGTCGCGTTCCGGATCCGCTCCGCGGTCTGCTCGAGGATCGCCTTCCGCCGCGCGCAGAGCGCGACGCGCGCCCCTTCTTGGGCGAACTTCAGGGCGCAGGCCCGCCCGAGCCCCTCGCTCCCGCCGGTGATCACGACCACCTTCCCCTTGAGCCCGAGCTCCAGCGTCATGGAATCCTCCGAACGCCGCGGCCCCTCAGGGGACTGAGGGGCCGCGGGAACGTGGCGAGCGGACCCGGTTACTTCCCGTTCTCGCGCTCGTAGGTGGTCTTGTATGCCTTGTTCAGGTCTTCGATCCCCTCGATGTGCTTGATCGTGCTCCAGGTCGCGCGGGCGGCTCCCCGCATCGCATAGTAGAGGGTCTCCATGATCTCGTCCTCGTTGGCGCCAGCCTGCTTCGCGGCCGCGAAGCGTCCTGGCACTCAGGACGTGCAGCCGGCCGCGGCCATGGCGGCCAGCGCGACCAGCTGCGTGGTCTTGGGGTCGAGCGCCCCCTCCTGGTAGAACACGCCCGCGAACTCCTTCATCGCTCCCATAGGGCCTCCTCCCTCTTGAGTGGATGATGTGCTCCGCCCATCCGGGCTCCCCAATTATACTCGATGCCGGCCCGTGGGGTCGGTCTGTTCGAACCCGGCGGGGCGTGACAGATGAGCGGGGATGGAACCCGAGGCGGCTCCCCGGCGAACCCGCGGGAGGGTCCACCGGTCCGGCGCTCTGACACTGGCTGATTTCGCGGATCGCCAATTGGCTCTTTACAATGCTCAAAACATTCTTACAATGGCTCCAAATGGTCGGCATGGAGATCCGGCTCGACCGGTCGCGACCGATCCCGCTCGGGCAGCAGATCCAGGCCCACCTGGAGCGGCTGATCGCCGATGGCCTGCTGGCCCCGGGGGTCAAGCTCCCGGCCAGCCGCGAGCTGGCCGAGCGGCTCGGCGTGAACCGGACGACGGTGACCCTGGCCTATGAGGAGCTGGTGGCCCGGGGCCTCATTCGCGCCCACGTGGGGCAGGGGACCTTCGTCGCCGAAGGTGGGCACCGCGCCGCGCTCCCCCCAACCGGGGCGAGGCCACCCGCCAAGATCGACTGGTCGGGGCTCTTCTCCAAGGGCTCCCAGCTCGTGGCCGCGGACGTGCGGCGGCGAGACCTCTACAACCAGGTGGCCCGCCCGGCGCCGGGCGTGATCTCGTTCGCCGGCGGGATGCCCGACAGCACGCTCTTTCCCACCGAAGCCTTCCGCCGGGTCCTGAACCGGGTGATCAGAACGGAAGGCTCGGAGCTCCTCCAGTACTATCCCTCCGGCGGCTACCCGCCGCTCCGGCGCTTCCTGGCGACCTACCTCCTGAGCTTCGGGGTCGAGGCGCGCCCGGAGGAGATCTTGATCGTCAACGGCTCCCAGCAGGGGTTCGACCTGATCGCCCGGACGCTCGTCGACCCGGGGGACTTCGTGGCGATCGAGCAGCCGAGCTATCCCCGGGCCATCCAGGCCTTCCGCTCTTTCGGGGCTCAGTTCCTGCCGGTTCCGATGAGCGAGGCCGGGCTCCGCCTGGACCTCCTCGAACGGGTCCTGGAGCGCCATGCTCCCAAGCTCCTCTACTGTCAGCCGACCGGCCACAACCCGACGGGCCTGACGACGCCCGCGTCGGCGCGGCGCCAGCTCCTCGAGCTGGCCGGTCGCTACCAGATCCCGGTCGTGGAGGACGGCTTCGACGGGAGCCTCTTCTACGAGGAGCGGCCGCCGGCTCCGCTCAAGGCCGCCGACCCCTACGGGCTCGTCCTCTACATCGGCACGTTTTCCAAGATCCTGTTCCCGGGGCTCCGCCTCGGCTGGCTGGTGGCGCCGCCCCCGGTGATCGAGCGCCTCACGGCGGCCAAGCAACTCGCCGACATCCACACGAGCCCGTTGATCCAGGCGGCCGTCTATCACTTCTGCCAGCGCCGTCTGCTGGAGCGTCACCTCCGGCGCTCGGCGCCCGAGTACGATCGGCGCCGGACGCTGCTCCTGGACGCGTTGGGCCGGCGGATGCCCAGAGGCGTGAGCTGGACCCGGACCCAGGGCGGCTTCTCCCTGCTCGTGACGCTTCCGGAGAGGATGGACGCCGTGACGCTGCTCCCGCGCGCCGTGGAGCGGGGGGTGGCGTTCACGCCGGGGAGCGCGTTCTTCCTGGATGGCGGGGGCGAGAGCACGCTCCGACTCTCCTTCTCGTCGGTCCCGGCGAGCCGGATCGACGAGGGCGTGCGCCGGCTGGCCGACGCGATCCGTGAGATGCAGAGGCGCCCGGTGCGGCGCGAGGCCGAGCGCGCCGGGGTTCCGCTGGTTTAAAAGGAGGCCCATGGCTCTCGCACGGACGCTGCCAACCCTCAACGGAGGCTCGTAAATGTGGAAAGGGGTCGTCGTCTCTCTTCACACCGCTCCCGCGGCAGCCGAGCCCATGATCTCGCTCAGCGAAGTGCGGGCGGTGGCCGGGAAGGGACTTGAGGGGGATCGCTATTTCACGCGAGTCGGAACGTATTCGGGTAGGCCGGGACCGGGGGGCGCTCCGTCTGCCCGGGAGGTCACGCTGATCGAGGTCGAGGCCATTGATGCCCTGACCCGTGACTACGCGTTCCAGCTGAAGGCGGGGGACAGCCGTCGCAATATCGTGACCCGGGGGGTGCCGCTCAACCATCTGATCGGCCGGGAGTTTCGAGTCGGCGAGGTCGTCATGAAAGGCATTCGCCTCTGCGAACCCTGCGCGCATCTCGAAGGGCTGACGCAGAAAGGGATCATGCGGGGGTTGATTCACCGGGGTGGCCTGCGGGCCGAGATCGTGACCGGTGGGGTGATCCGGGTCGGCGACTCGGTGGAGCCGCAGCACGAGCCGGTCTGAGGAAACCATGATGCGATTCGAGACGATCGCGGCTCGAGGAGGGCGGGACCTCACGTCGGCCAGCCGCCCGCTGACGCCGCCGATCTACCAGACGAGCGTCTACGCCTTCGAGACGATGGAGACCGTGGAGGCCGTGTGGGAGGGGAAGGAGCCGGGCTTCGTCTACGGCCGTTACGGCAGCCCCAACACGGCGATGCTGGAGACCATGGTGGCGGCGCTCGAGGGAGGCGAGGCTGCGGTGGCGTGCGCGTCAGGAATGGGGGCCCTCACCGCGCTCTTTCTCGGGCTCCTGCGCCCGGGCGATCATCTCGTGGCGGCGCAGGACCTGTACGGTACGACCACGGCGTTCTTGAACGACGAACTGCGCCGCTTCGGCGTGGAGACCGCCTTCGTGGACGCGACGGAGCCGGCGCGGGTCCTGGCGGCGCTCACGCCGAGAACCCGCGCGGTGTACGCGGAGTCGGTCTCGAACCCGCTCCTCAAGCTGGTGGACCTGGAGGCGCTCGGCGCCGAGCTCCGCCGCCGGGGCGTCGAGCTGATCGTGGACTCGACGTTTGCCTCGCCGGCGATCCTCCGCCCGCTGAGCCTGGGGGCCACGGTCGTCCACCACAGCGCCACCAAGTTCATCTCGGGCCATGGCGATGTCACGGCAGGGATCGCGGTGGGGCGGGGGGAGCTGATGGAGCGGGTGCGGGCGGCCATGATCAAGTTCGGGACCAACCTGGGCCCCTTCGATGCGTGGCTGGCGGCCCGCGGGCTCCGCACGCTCCACGTGAGACTCGAACGCCAGTCGGCCAACGCCCTGGCGCTGGCCCGGTTCCTCGAGGGGCGCCGCGAGGTCGCGCGGGTGTACTATCCGGGGCTCGCCTCGCATCCCCAGCACGAGCTGGCCCAGCGGCTCTTCAAGAACGGGGCGGGTGCGATGTGCGCCTTCGACCTGAAGGGCGGGGCGCTCGCCGTGGAGCGGTTCATGACCGGTCTCAGGCTCATCGAGTTCGCGCCCAGCTTCGGGGAGGTGGCGACGACGTGGAGCTACCCGCTGCGGACCTCTCATCGACGCATCCCTCCAGCCGAGCTGGAGGGTCTCGGCATCGGCCTGGGGCTCGTGCGACTGTCCGTCGGGCTCGAGGCCGTGGAGGACCTGATGGAGGACCTGACCGGCGCGCTCGAACGCGCCCGGACCTAGCGTTTGTACCGAGATTTCGGAAGGGGGACGAAAGTCCCCCTCCGAGTTACAGGAGGAGGCCGACATGGAGATCGGGACGCTTCGGTTAAAGGTGGGGCTGGCCGAGATGCTGAAGGGCGGCGTCATCACGGACGTGACCACGGCGGAGCAGGCGAAGATCGCCGAGGCTGCAGGGGCCGTGGCGGTCATGGCCCTCGAGCGTGTGCCGGCTGACATCCGGGCCCAGGGCGGGGTCGCCCGGATGGCGTCGGTCAAGAAGATCAAGGACATCATGGCCGCGGTCACGATTCCGGTCATGGCCAAGTGCCGGATCGGCCACTTCGTCGAGGCCCAGATCCTGGAAGCCCTCGGCGTGGACTACATCGACGAGTCCGAGGTGCTGACCCCCGCCGACGAGCACTTCCAGGTGGACAAGTTCGCCTTCAAGGTCCCGTTCGTCTGCGGCTGCCGCGACCTGGGCGAGGCGTTGCGGCGCATCGGGGAGGGCGCCGCACTGATCCGGACCAAGGGGGAAGCGGGCTCGGGGAATATCGTTGAAGCGGTTCGCCACATGAGGAAGGTCACGAGCCACATCAAGCGGCTCACCACGCTGGGGCCCGAGGAGCTGATGACGGAGGCCAAGGAGCTGGGCGCCCCGTACGAGCTGCTGCGCTGGGTCGCCCAGAACGGCCGGCTCCCGGTTCCCAACTTCGCCGCCGGCGGGATCGCCACCCCCGCGGATGCCGCCCTCATGATGCAGCTCGGGGCCGAGGCGGTGTTCGTCGGCTCAGGGATCTTCAAGTCCTCGGACCCCGCCGCCCGCGCGCGCGCCATCGTCCAGGCGACGACCCATTACCGGGACCCCGACGTGCTGGCCAAGGTGTCCGAGGAGCTGGGGGAGGCGATGCCGGGGATCGAGACCTCGAAGCTCGCCGAGAAGGAGCTGCTCCAGACGCGCGGGTGGTAGTCGTTCGAGCCGAGGGGCTTCGGACGAGCCGCAGGCGTGGCAGTTCGAGCCGAGGCGCTTCGGCGCAGGCAGCTTCATCGCCTGCGCCAGCGGCGAGGCGAGACCCGAGTAAGTAACAGCCACGAGGCGAGGCCCGAGTTGATCTTGCGGGCAAAGCCCGCGCTCGAACCGCAGTTCGAGCCGAGGGGCGTCGGCCATGCCGGGAGGCAGGCCCGCCACGAGGCGAGGCCCGAATAGATCATCAGGAGGGACGATGCGGATCGGGGTACTGGCGCTTCAGGGCGACTTCAGCCTTCACCGGAAGGCGCTCGAGCGGATCGGCGTCGAGTCGGTGGAGGTGAGGAAGCCGGCCGAGCTCGAGGCCGTCGACGGCCTGATCGTCCCGGGCGGCGAGAGCACGACGCTCCTCAAGCTCATGGACGCCTGGGACTTCGTCCCCGCCCTCGAGAAGTTTCACGCCGCCGGCAGGCCGATCTTCGGGACCTGCGCGGGCCTGATCGTGCTGGCGCGCGAGGTGCTGAACCCGAACCAGGCCTCGCTCGGCCTCATCGACGTGACGACCGAGCGCAACGCCTACGGGAGGCAGCGAGAGTCCTTCGAGACCGAGGGCGAGGCTACGCTGGACGGCCAGCGGCGACCCGTCAAGATGGTCTTCATCCGCGCCCCGCGGATTTGCCGGGTCGGTCCGACGGTGACGCCGCTCGCCTTCCATCAGGGCGAGTGTGTCATGGCACAGGAGGGCTCCGTGCTGGTCGCGACCTTCCACCCGGAGCTGACCGACGACCCCACCGTCCACCGCTACTTCTGCGGGATGGTGGAGGAGTCCCGGAGCTAGGCTGCGTTCGAGTCGCGGAGGGGTCATGCCGTACGACTACAAGGGGCACTTCGGCGAGATCGCGATGACGCACGACCTCACGACGCTTCCCGGCGAGCGCACGTGGCGTCTGGCGGCCCCCGGGCGCGACACGGAGCACCACCGGATCGTGCTCTACCTCGGCTGCAACGTCCTCCGCACGTCGCACATGGTCCAGACAATCACCGCGATCTTCGACCGGCTCGGGTTGGATTACGTCGCCGTCGGCGGCCCTACCTACTGCTGCGGGATCGTCCACCACCAGCACTGGGACACGGCGGCGGCGGGCGGGATGGCTCACCACACGATCGAGCTCTTCAAGCGGTTCGAGCCGGAAGAGGTGGTGATGTGGTGCCCGTCGTGCATCTACTTCTATGACGAGGTCCAGCGGGTCCAGATGCCGTTCCCGGTCCGCCACGCGACCGAGTTCCTGGTCGCGCGGCTGCCGGAGCTGACCTTCTCGCGCGAGGTGCGCGCCCGCGTCGCCCTCCACTACCACACCCAGAGCGAACCGCGTCGCCGCGAGGGACTCGCCGGGCGCCGGCTCCTCGAGGCGGTTCCCGGGCTTCGCGCTGTCGAAGTCGAGCCGACCGAGCGGTTCGGGCGCATCTGCACCCCCGCCGTCCAGCAGCAGCTCGGCCTCGAGGCCTGGAACGGCCTCGTGCGGGACGAAATCGATCGGGCCCGCGCGGCGGGTGCGGATACCCTGGCGACGATCTACCACGGCTGCCAGCGGCTGATCTGCGGGTTCGAGGCCCACCACCCGATCGCCATCGAGCATTACCTCTCGGTGTTCGCCCGTGGCCTCGGGCTCGAGTTCGAGGATAAGTACAAGAAGTATCGCTTGTGGCAGGATCCCGACCGGATCCTGGCCGACATGACGCCCTGTCAGCTGGCGAACGACGTCAACCCGGCGCGGGCTCGCGAGCTCGTGGAACGGGCGTTCGGCTCGCGCGCCTTGACCGTGGCCCCCGGAGACTCCCCACCGTCCTAGCCTGGCGAGCTCGCCGTGAAGTGACAATGGCCTGGACCCCGCCGCCGCCCCGCCCCGGACACCCGTTCTACATGTACGACGCGATCTATGCCCAGCCGGGCGCGATCCGGCTCGTCCTGCGCAACAACGCCGAGACCGTGAGGGCCGCGGCCGCGCACCTCAGGGGCATGGAACGGGTCTTCCTCTCGGGGATCGGCACCTCCTGGCATGCCTGTCTGGTGGGGGAGCTGCTCCTCTCCCAGGTTGGCCGGCTGGGCCACCGCGTCCGCGCCTTCCACTCGTTCGAGTTCAAGAACTACTGGCCGGACCCGGACCCGAGGACTGGCGTCATCGTCGTGAGCCACCGCGGGACCAAGCGCTTTTCGCTCGAGGCGCTCCAGAAGACGAAGGCCGGCGGCGGTGTCGGCGTCGTGATTACCGGGCTCGGGAGCGGGGATGGCCTGAAGATCGCGGACTACACGCTGAGCACGGTGGCGCAGGAGAGCTCGGCCGCCCACACGGTCAGCTACACGACGGCGCTGGCGCTCCTCGTGGCGCTTGCCGCCGAGCTGGGGGGTCGCGACGAGGTCGCGGCGGCCGTCGAGGCGATCCCTGACCAGATGGCGTTCCTCCTCGGCCAGGAGTCGTGGGAGGAGCTGACCGCGCGCTTTTCGCAGGGGCGCCGCTACTACTTCGTCGGGGGCGGCCCGAACACGGCGACCGCCTACGAGGCTGCGCTCAAGATGAACGAGGCCAATTACGCGACGACCGTCGGCATGAACTGCGAGCAGGTCCTGCACGGCCCCTGGGCGGCGATGGAGGCCGGCGACGTGGTCTTCCTGGTCGCGCCGCCGGGCCCTTCCTACGAGCGGTGCCTCGCCCTCGCCCGCGCGGCGAGCGAGGTGGGCGCACCCGTCGTCGGGATCGTGCAGGAGGGGGATCGGGAGCTTTCGGCGCTCTGCGCCGAGACGATCGCGCTCCCGCCGATCCCCGAGCTGCTGACTCCCATCCTGGCGGTCGTTCCCCTCCAGCTCTTTACGTATCACCTGGCGGTTCGACGGGGGACGAACCCCGACACGATGCGGGGCGACCAGCCCGCCCACGGCCGAGCCCGCGCCAGCTTTTCGCTCTAGCCGGCGGACTCAGCGGCTCGCCTCCTCGAAGGCATCCAGTTGCGTAAGATTTCGATTTAACTGCTTATTTTTTCTCTTGACACAGGTATGACCTGTTGCAGGATAATGTGGTCAGACCAGCCGACCAACAGACAACACACCGGGGTGACGGGAGGGATTTATGGCCCATCTGATCTGCGAAGTCGTGTATCGCGGCATCTTCCAAAAGAACCTGGCGTCCCGGATCACACGCGGCATCGTGCTGTCGGCTCGAAAGTCCGGCCGCTGGGGGATTGCCTTCGGCCGCTACGGGGACAGCCCCCAGCGGAACGGCGTCCCTGCCAAGGACTTCGCCATCGTGGCGGACACGAAGGAAGAGCTGGAGCAGCACATGGCGCGCTACGAGCCCAAGGAGCTGCACGTCACGATCTGCGTGGACGACACTCTCTGCAAGGGCGTGGAGTCCTGGGCCTGGTATGGGCTTCAGCCGATCAACCGGCTCCTCCTCCCCAACGGCCATCTCCTCGTTACCTCCACCCAGCCTGCCGGCGAGCTGCTGAAGGATATCCACAAGAAGGACGCTCCCTACTTCCTCTGGACCCTCCAGGGGAAGGCCTCGTTCTCGGGCCTCTGGGTCTACAAGGAGGATCACACGGAGGTGCGGATCCTTGGGGCGCTGGCGAAGATCGCGCCCCAGTTCCTCACGATCGATGCGGTTGCGGAGGCCATCAAGGAGGCGGAGTGGGGCTCGGAGCTGAAGGTGGAGTCCGCCCGGAAGGCCTACGAGCGGATCGACGGCCGGCCGGTGAAGATCACCGAGGGGAACCCCGAAGTTCCGTACTCTTTTGAGATGCCCCGGTGGTGGGAGATGCGCGAGGGCGTGTCGATCCCGTCGCTCCCCATCGGGAAGCCGATCGAGGGCGGCAAGGGGTACCGGCCGGACCGGAGCCCCGTGTTCAAGAAGTTCTCCACCCGCACCATGCGGCCGGTGATCGACTTCGACACGTGCGTGAAG
>JACQWB010000294.1 GCA_016209385.1 Candidatus Rokuibacteriota bacterium | reverse complement strand
GGGCTTCCCGATCGTGGCGCTGATCAACCAGGGCAGCGCGTCGGCCTCCGAGATCGTCGCGGGTGCCCTTCAGGATTGGAACCGGGCGATCCTCATCGGCACCCAGACCTTCGGCAAGGGGTCGGTGCAGACCATCATCCCGCTCTCCGACGGCTCGGGGCTGAGGCTGACCACCGCCAAGTACTTCACGCCCAAGGGTCGCTCGATCCACGGCAAGGGGATCGCCCCCGACATCGTCGTCGAGCCGCCCAAGGTCGTCGCGGCGGCCGATCCGGGGAAGCCAGCCGGCGAGACCTCGCCCCAGGACGAGCTGAAGCGGGACGTCCAGCTCCAGCGAGCTCTGGACCTGCTCAAGGCCATGCGGATCCTCGAGAAGAGCCGGCCCGCTGTCGGGGTTCCGCAAGCCCAGAACCGCTGATCGCTGGCGGCGCCGGCGCCTGGTCCCCGAGGGCGGCCGCCGCCGGGCGTTCCTTTCCTCTTCTGCCTCGCGGCCGGCGTCGGCGGAGCCAGGACGGCGAGCCTCGAAGTGCGACTGCTCGGCATCGAGACCTCCTGTGACGAGACGGCGGCGGCGGTCCTCGCCGACGGCGAGAAGATCCTCTCCTCGGTCGTCGCCTCCCAGGACGACGTTCACACGCCTTACGGGGGCGTCGTCCCCGAGCTGGCCTCCCGGCGCCACGTCGAGGTCATCCTCCCGGTGGTCGAGAGCGCACTGAGCCGGGCCGGGGTCCGGCTGCCTGAGCTCGACGGGATTGCCGTGACCCAGGGGCCCGGGCTGGTCGGCTCGCTCCTGGTCGGCTGCTCGGTGGCCAAGGCCCTCGCGTACGTCCACTCGCTGCCGTTGGTCGGGGTGAACCATCTGGAGGGTCACATCTTCGCGGCGTTCCTGGTGGAGCCCCGGCCGGCGTACCCGTTCCTCGCGCTGGTCGTGTCGGGCGGCCACACCGCCCTCTACCTGGCGCGGGAACCGCTGAGTTACCGGCTGATCGGCCAGACCCGCGACGATGCCGCGGGCGAGGCCTTCGACAAGGTGGCCAAGCTCCTGGGGCTCGGCTACCCGGGCGGCCCCGCCATCGAGCAGACGGCGCGTTCCGGCGACCCCGCCGCCATCGCCTTCCCCACCGCCCAGATCACCGACGGCGCTCCGGACTTTTCCTTCAGCGGGATCAAGACCGCCGTGTCCCTCTTCGTGAAGCGTCACGCGCCGCTGCCCGATCGGATGGTCGCCGACGTGGCGGCGTCTTTCCAGGCCACGGTGGTCAAGATGCTCACCGCGAGGACCGTCAGGGCCGCCCGCCGCCTGAGCGCCAAGCGGATCGTCCTGACCGGCGGCGTGGCAGCGAACCGGGCTCTGCGGGCGGCGCTCCAGGCCGAGGCCGAGGCGCGCGGGTGGGAGCTCTACATCCCTCCGCCCTCGCTCTGCACCGACAACGCCGCGATGATCGCCGCTGCCGGCTCGGCGCGCCTCCTGGCGGGCGAGCGCGCGCCGCTCACCCTGAACGCCGAACCCGCGCTGAAGCTCGCGTAGGATGACCACGCAGCGGGGTGTCCGCCTTCGCTCAGGCCTCCTCGCCTCGACGGGCGCGGCTCGCTCGGACACCTCCGCTGGCCCCCCCATCCCCCCGCCGCGGGGGGCGTCCTCGCGGCCCACCAATCGTTGGGCCGCTCGGAGCGCTGCGGTGTCCTGCGCTTCGTCGCCCGCCGGGCACCACCGAAGGTGGTCGCGTCGGATTCGCTCCTCCGGGCATCCCCGGCGCATGGTCGGATAAGAGTAGTGGCGCGGCTCGACTACGAATCGTTCCTGACGGGTCTTCCCGACGCCGTCGTGGGCGTGGACGACGCGCTCCGGATCATCCTCTGGAATCCCGCGGCCGAAGCGCTCTCGGGCCGGTCCGCGCGGCGGGTCATCGGCCGCACGCTGAAGGAGATCTTCCCGCCCGATTCGCCGCTGGTCCGCCACCTGGCGGAAACGCTCAGGAGCGGGGAGAGTCGGTCGGAGTCGGAGGCGGCGATCGACGGATCCGAGGGTCGCCCGATTCCCGTGAGCATCGTCACCGCATCGCTCGCGGGTGGGTCGGGGGCTCCGGAAGGGGCCGTCGCAGTGCTCAGGGATCTGACCCGGATTCGCCAGCTCGAAGAGGAGGTGCGACGGGGAGAGCGGCTGGCTGCCCTCGGCCGGATGGCGGTCGGCCTCGCCCACGAGATCCGGAACCCGCTCGGGGCGATCCGCGGCGTCGTGCAGCTCCTGCGGAAGGAGCTGGGTGCCGACCCCCGCTGGGACGAGCATCTCGAGGTGTTGCTCAAGGAGGTGGACCGGGTAAGCCGCATCCTCGAGCAGCTTCTGGACTTGGGCCGGCCAGTCCAGCTCCGCCCGGTGCCGCTCAATCTCCATCAGCTCCTCGAGCGCGTCGCGCTGCTGACCGAGGAGGTGGCGGCCGGCGTTGGCGTCACGATCGTCCGCCGCTACGATCCGAGCCTGCCTCCCATCCTCGGCGACGAGGACCGCCTGATCCAGGTGTTTCACAACCTCGTCCGCAACGCCATCGAGGCCATGCCCGGCGGGGGCCGCCTCACCCTGACCACGCGCCTCTCGCTGAACCCGCTCTTCTCGCGGGTGGCCATGGGGAGCGGGCCGCGCAGCATGGTGGAGGTGCAGGTGACCGACGAAGGCCAGGGGATCCCCGAAGGGTCCCGGACCAAGATCTTCGAGCCGTTCTTCACGACGAAGGAGACGGGCCTGGGTCTCGGCCTCGCCGTCTGCCACCGGTTGCTGGAGGAGCACCGGGGAGCGATCCAGGTCGAGAGCGAGCCCGGCAAGGGTACGACCGTGACGTGCTTCCTGCCGATCGCGAAGTAGAGGGAGATGGCCGAGGGACGCATCCTGATCGCCGACGACGAGGAGGGGCTCCGCTGGGTCCTGGAGAAGGGCCTCAGGCAGGAGGGGTATCGGGTCACGGCCGTGAAGGACGGCGAGTCGGCGCTCCGTGAGGTCCAGGCCGAGCCCTACGACCTGGTCTTCCTCGACGTCCGGATGCCCGGAATGGACGGGCTCACCCTGCTCGGTCGGCTTCGCGAGCTGCGCCCCGAGGCTCAGGTCGTGATCATGACCGCGCACGGGACGATGGGAACCGCGATTCAGGCCATGCAGGGCGGCGCCTACGACTACCTCGCCAAGCCGTTCGACCTCGACGAGGTGCTGCTCCTCGCCGAGCGGGCCCTGACGGCCAAGCGCCTCGCCCAGGAGGTGGCCCGGCTCAGGACCGGCCTGCGCGAGGTCTGGGAGTTCGGGGCGCTGGTCGGCCGGCACCCGAGGATGCAGGAGGTCTTCAAGACCATCGGCCGGATCGCGGCGAGCGATGTCACCGTGCTCCTCCGGGGCGACTCGGGCACCGGCAAGGAGCTGGTGGCCCGGGCCATCCACCACTACAGCCGCCGGGCGGGTCGGCCCTTCGTGGCGGTCTCGTGCGCGGCGATCCCGGTGTCACTGCTCGAGTCCGAGCTCTTCGGCCACGAGCGCGGGGCATTCACGGACGCAAAGGAGCGGAAGCTGGGGAAGCTGGAGCTGGCCCACAACGGGACCGTCTTCCTCGACGAGGTGGGCGACATGCCGGGGGACCTCCAGGCCAAGCTGCTCCGCGTCTTGCAGGAGCGGAGTTTCGAGCGCGTGGGCGGGCACGAGTCGATCCACGTCGATGTGCGGGTGATCGCCGCCACCAACCGGGACCTGGAGGCGATGATCCGGGACGGCCGCTTTCGCGAGGACCTCTTCTACCGCCTCAACGTAGTCTCGCTGACCCTCCCGCCGCTGCGCGAGCGCCGCGGAGACATCCCGCTGCTGGCCGAGCACTTTCTGGCGAAGTACGCGGCCGACCTAGGCGAGCGCGCGATCGCCGCCGAGGCGCTCGATCGCCTCACGGGCTACGAGTGGCCGGGCAACGTGCGGGAACTGGAGAACGTGATCCAGCGCGCCATGGTCATGGCCTCGGGAGGCGTGATCCTGACGGAGCACCTGCCGATCCCCCCGGTCTCGGCCGCGGCCTCGGCGACGGCCGATGCGACCCTCGAGGAGATCGTCCAGCAAAAGCTGGCCGAGTGTGTCCGGGGGCTCAGGGGCCGGTCCGAGGCCAGGCTCTACGACCTTCTCATCGCCCTGGTCGAAAAGCCGCTCCTCAAGGCAGTGCTGCGGGAGACGCGGCGCAACCAGGTCAAAGCCGCGGCGCTGCTCGGTATCAACCGCAACACGCTCAGGAAGAAACTCAAGCAGCACGGGATCGACCCCGACACCTTTGAGGGCTGAATGGCTGTTCGAGCCGAGGCGCTTCGGACGAGCCGCAGGCGTGGCAGTTCGAGCCGAGGCGCTTCGGCGCAGGCAGCCTCATCGCCTGCGCCAGCGCCGAGGCGAGGCCCGAGTAAATGAGCCACGAGGCGAGGCCTGAATGAACTCCTACGATCTTGTCGTGATCGGCTCCGGGCCGGCGGGCGAGAAAGGCGCGGCCCGGGCGGCGTACTTCGGCAAGCGCGTGGCCCTGATCGAGCGCGCGCCGGACCCGGGGGGCGCGGGGGTCAACACGGGGACGGTCCCGTCCAAGACCCTCCGCGAGACGGCGCTCTACTTCTCCGGCCTGCACCAGCGCGGGCTCTACGGCGTGGATTACACGGTGAAGCGCGACCTCACCGTGCGCGACTTCATGTACCGCGAGCAGGAGGTGGTCCGCTCGTTGCGTGAGGTGGTGAGCTGGAACATCGAACGGCACCGGATCGACCTGATCCGGGGGCAGGCGACCTTCGAGGATCCCCACACCGTCAGGGTCAGCCGGTCGGGCGCGCCCGACCGGCTCGTTCGCGGCGACGTGGTCCTGATCGCGACGGGCTCGATCCCCAACCGGGGCCGTGACATCCCGTTCGGCGATCCGCGGATCTACGACAGCGACACGATCCTCGGGATGGAGCGGCTGCCGCGCTCGCTCGCCGTCATCGGGGCCGGGGTCATCGGCTGCGAGTACACGACGATCTTCGCGGCGATGGCGATCCGGGCGACGCTGATCGACGGCCGGGACCGGCTTCTCTCCTTCCTTGACGCCGAGATCTCGGACCGGTTCAGGCTCCAGATGGAACTCCTGGGTGTGGATCTGCGGCTCCGGGAGGGCACGGCGCGGATCGAGCCCGGTCCGGATACGGTACGGCTGGAACTCAGGAGTGGGGCCGTCCTCGAGGTGGATAGTGTCTTCTTCGCCGCGGGCCGCCTCGGCAACACCGAGTGCCTGGGACTCGAGCGAATCGGCATCGCCGTCGGTGACAGGGGCCACGTCACGGTCAACGAGCACTACCAGACCGTGGTCCCCCATATCTACGCCGCCGGCGACGTGATCGGCTTTCCGGCGCTGGCCGCCACCTCCATGGAGCAGGCCCGGGTGGCGATTGGTCACGCCTTCGACCTCCAGTACAAGACGCGCGTGGCGCCGATCTTCCCGCTGGCCGTCTACACGATCCCGGAGGTCTCGATGGTCGGGGAAACGGAGGAGAGCTGCCGAGCCAAGCGGATCGACTACTGCGTCGGGCGGGCCCTCTACCGTCACAATGCCCGGGGCCAGATCGTCGGCGACCTGGCGGGTCAGATCAAGCTGGTTTTCCGGGCGTCCGACAAGGTGCTCCTCGGCGTGCATATCATCGGCGAGGCGGCGTCGGAGTTGATCCACGTCGGGCTGATGCTGATGCAGGCGGGCGGGACCATTGACACGTTCATCGACACCGTCTTCAACTATCCCACGCTGGGCGACGCCTACAAGTACGCGGCCTACGACGGCCTGGGCAACCTCGAGCGCCGTCGGGAGGGGCCCTCCGCGCGATCGGCCCTGTCCGTCGAGGAGGAGCGATGAAACTCTGCGTGTTCCACCTGATGCCTTACCGCTTCCTCCCGGAGGACTTCGAAACCCGGTACCGTTCGGTCTGGGTGGACGTGCCGAGCCAGCTCTACGACCCCGAGAAGGGCCGTGTTCTCTATCACGAGTTCCTCGACGAGCTCGAGTTCGCAGAGGCGGCGGGGTTCGACGGGCTCTGCGTCAACGAGCACCACCAGAACGCCTACGGGTTGATGCCTTCCCCGAATCTCATGGCCGCGGCGCTGGCCCGCCGGACCTCGCGCGCCGCCCTGATCGTGCTCGGCAACAGCCTGGCCCTCTACAACCCGCCGGTGCGCGTGGCGGAGGAGTTCGCGATGCTCGATGTCCTCTCCGGCGGACGCCTGGTGGCGGGCTTCCCTGTCGGAACGTCCATGGACTCGAACTTCGCCTACGGCGTCCCGCCCGCCACGCTGCGGGAGCGCTACTACGAGGCTCACGACCTGGTGATCCAGGCGTGGACGCGCGCCGACGTCTTCGCGTTCAACGGCAAGTACACGCAGCTCCGCTACGTGAACATCTGGCCCCGCCCGCTCCAGACGCCGCACCCGCCGGTCTGGATCCCGGGCGGCGGGAGCGTGGAGACCTGGGAGTGGACGGCGCGGCAGGACTACGTCTACTGCTACCTCTCGTACTTCGGCTACAAGCACGCGAAGAAGACCATGGATGGCTTCTGGGAGGCCATCGCCCGGCTCGGCGCCGACGAGAACCCCTTCCGCGCCGGCTTCCTCCAGCTGGTCGGCGTGTCAGAGACGGATGCCCAGGCCGAGACGGACTACGCGCCCCACGTCCACTACTTCTACCAGAAGTGCCTGAACGTCTGGGAGGGGTTCGCCGAGGCGCCCGGCTACCGGACGGTGCGGACGCTCCGGACCGGCGCGCGGCCTCAGGTGGGGCTCGCGGCCAAACAGATCCGCGCCGCGCTCACCTGGAAGGACTACGTCGAGCAGGGCTACATCGTCGCGGGGAGCCCGGCGACGGTGCGCGAGCAGCTCACCGACTGCATCCGCAAGCTCCGGGTGGGCCACCTCATGGTGCTGCTCCAGATCGGGAGCCTGCCGAAGGAGCTCACCCTCAAGAACATCGAGCTCTTCGGCCGCGAGGTGCTTCCGCACCTCCGCGACCTCTGGGTCGGGCAGAAGGACCGCTGGTGGCCGTCGGGCGCTGCGCCGGCTGCCCCGCTCGAATGACGCCGCGCGAGCGGGTCGTCGCGATCCGGGAGGGCGCTGTCAGCCTCCGCTGCCTCGTCGAGGGGCGGGGCGCACCGGTCGTCTTCTTCCACTCGTTCGAGGGGCTTCGGGCTTGGCCCGAATTTCTCGAGCGACTGGCGCGCCGGTTCACGGTGTACGCCCCGCTCCATCCCGGGACCCAGGGCTCAGACGGTCTGGAGACGCTCGACGAGCCGCTGGATCTCGCCCTGGCGTACGACGAGTGGCTCGGCGCCCTCGGGCTCGGCTCAGCCTCGCTGGTGGGTCACTTCTTCGGCGGGATGGTGGCCGCCGAGCTGGCGGCCCTCTGCCCGGGCCGCGCCCGCGGCCTGGTCCTGCTCTCGCCGATGGGGCTCTGGTTGGACGAGGCGCCGCTGCCCGACGTGGCGAGCCTGCCGCCGGCGGACCTCCAGCCGCTCCTCTGGAAGAATCCCGCGTCGGCCAGCGCCAGAGCCTGGGCCCCGCCGCCGGCCGACGAGGAGGCGAAGGTGGCCATGCAGATCGAGAGGATCGAGCGACTGGCGGCGATGGGGAAGTTCGTCTGGCCGCTTCCGGACCGTGGGCTCAAGAAGCGGCTCCACCGGATCAGCGCCCCGACGCTGCTCCTCTGGGGCGACGCGGATCGGCTCAACCCGCTCGCCTACGGCGAGGAGTTCGTCCGCCGGATCAAGGGCGCCGAGCTCCGGCTCGTTGCCGGGGGGCATATGTTCCCCTACGAGTCCGCCGAGGCGACCGCGGGCAGCATCCTGGACTTTCTGGCCCCGCTGGCTGCATAAGCGCAGAACGGGCAGTTCGAGCCGAGGGACGTCGGCCATGCCGCAGGCAGGCCCGTCACGAGGCGAGGCCCGAGTGTGGAACTTCGAGCCGAGGGAGTTCGGAGGAGCCTCCGGCGACGACACTCACGCGGCTAGGCCCTAATCGACATTCGAGCCGAGGGACGTCGGCCATGCCGCAGGCAGGCCCGACACGAGGCGAGGCCCGAGTAAAGGAGGCCTGTGATAATCCGTGTGGGAGTCTTCGGGCTGGGCACGATCGGGCGTCAGATC
>JACQWB010000293.1 GCA_016209385.1 Candidatus Rokuibacteriota bacterium | reverse complement strand
GCCCGGTGGCCGGGGCCGAACACGCCCGCCGCGCAGTTGACGCCCAGGACGCGCCGGGCGGAGCCGTTCACGATGATCAGGGGCGAGGCGGCGTTGGTGGTGCCCGAGTGGCCGTGGAGGTTGAAGACGGGGTCGCAGGCTGCCTCGACCGCCGCGATCACCACGGGCAAGTACTCGGACCTGCAGCCGGCCATGACGGCGTTCACAGCGATCTTCTCGACCGTCGCGCGGCCGTAGTTCGGCGCGACCTGACCGATCAGCTCGTGGCGGTCGAGCCGGGTGGCGCTGAGCATCCGCTCCACCCGATCGCGGGTCGGCGGGACGACGGGGAGCCCGTCGCTGACGCCCTTGTCGAACCAGAGCTCGAGCTCGTCGGCGTGCATCTTCCCGCGCGTGAACGTACGCTGAAAGCGTCGGGCTGTCAACGCGTCGACCCCTCCTGGGGCGCGCGTCCAACCGCAACTTCGTCGGGCGGATGGGAGACCCGACGGCCCGCGTCTCCGTAGGAGCGTGTCGGAGCAATGCCCTTCGAGCGCGGGCTTCGCCCGCGCAATTGACTCGGGCCTCGCCTCGTGGCTCTCCTCGCCTGCGGCTCGTCGGGAGCCCCTCGGCTCGAACTGCCATTCCTGGGGGAGGTTTCGGAGGGGGCCGTCGAGGCCCCCTCCGATTGTCCTGGCCAACCCCGCTGTGGCCGCTGCCAGTGCCATCAAAGGTGCCATTGCGTCACCGGAGGAAGTCGCCGGCTGAGGTCGTTCAAATGGTGGGCTGACGAATCCTGAGGCTGACCGACGCCGGGGGGAGCTTGAAGTCGCACTCGCGCGACCTCCAATGCCTGATAACCGGTTAAAAAAGTTAGTTTTTTCTCGAGACCCGTTCGGGCTCCGCCGCTGGTCCCGCCGGGCCCAAGCTCTCCCGGCGGGGCGTAATCCCTTGAAACCAATGGTTTCTATTGAGGGGTGGCATGGCTCGTGCTAGATTTGAGGCAATCCACACCCGCAGGGGGAAAGCATGCTCTTCAACGCCTTGGCCGGTATCTTCTCCAACGACCTCGCCATCGATCTCGGCACAGCCAACACACTGGTCTATGTGCGCGGCGAGGGCATCGTCCTCAACGAGCCTTCGATCGTCGCCATTCACCAGGCCGACACCTCCGTCCTGGCGGTTGGCCACGAGGCGAAGGCAATGCTGGGCCGCACTCCCGGGAACATCCTGGCGATCCGCCCGCTCAAGGACGGCGTGATCGCCGACTTCGACGTCACCGAGAAGATGCTCCACTACTTCATCGCCAAGGTGCACCGCCGTCGCGCGCTGGTGCGCCCGCGGATCGTCATCGGCGTTCCCTCCGGCATCACCCAGGTGGAAAAGCGGGCCGTGCGCGACTCGGCCATGCAGGCCGGGGCGCGCGAGGTTCACCTGATCGAGGAGCCGATGGCCGCGGCCATCGGCGCGGGGCTTCCGATCCAGGATCCGGCCGGTAACATGATCGTGGACATCGGGGGCGGGACCACCGAGGTGGCGGTGATCTCCCTCTCGGGAATCGTCTACTGCAAGTCGGTCAGGATCGCCGGCGATGAGATGGACGAGTCCATCGTCCAGTACATCAAGAAGCACTACAACCTCCTGGTGGGCGAGCGGCGTGCGGAGGAGATCAAGATCAAGGTCGGGTCGGCCTTCCCCACGACCGGCGAGCGCCTGACCATGGAGGTGAAGGGTCGCGACCTGATCGACGGGATCCCCAAGACCATCGTGATCACCGACGAGGAGGTACGCGAGGCGCTCCGGGAGCCCGTCCTGACCATCGTGGAGGCGATCCGCACCTGTCTCGAGCGGACGCCCCCCGAGCTGGCCGCGGACATCGTGGACAAGGGGATCGTGCTCACGGGAGGCGGGGCCCTGCTCAAGGGCCTGGACACGCTCCTGCGCCAGGAGACCAACCTCCCGGTGACCGTGGGCGATGACCCCCTCTCCTGCGTGGTCCTGGGGACCAGCAAGGTTCTCGACGAACTGGGCCTCCTGAGGAAGGTGGCGATCCCCGCCTAGGGAACCCGGAGGGGGGCTACGCCCCCCTTCCGGACCTCCCCCCAGGGTGGGTTGCGCCGGCGGAGCCGGCGCTCGAACGCGCTTACTAGCAGCGCGGGCCCGCGTGAGCGGGGCGCTCGCCACGAGAGAGGGCAGCCAGTGCCGTATCGCAAGTACGTGCTCTTGGTCTCGGTGCTGGTCGTTTCCCTTCTGCTCCTCACGCTCCAGATCCCGGGCCAGGCGGCGTGGGGCCCGGGCGAGTTCGTTTCCTGGTTTACGATCCCGGCTCAGGTCCTCGTCACCAAAGCTCACCGCTCAGCCCTCGGGCTCTGGTCCACCTACCGGAGTTGGCAGGAGCTGAGGGCGGAGAATCGCGCGCTCCATACCGAGGCGGAGCGCCTGCGCGTCGAGTCGCTCCAGGCGGCGGAGATCCGCGAGGAGAATTCCCGCCTGCGCCGTCTCCTCGCCCTCAAGGAGCGGCTTCCCCTCGAGACCCTCTCCGGTGAGGTCATCGGGAAGGAGTGGGGTGGCTGGGTCCGCTCTCTCACGGTGAACCGCGGCCGGAATGACGGCGTCGGACGCCTGACGGCGGTGATCGTGCCCGGGGGCCTCGTCGGGCGCGTCGTGACGGTTCGGGCGAACGCGGCCGTCATCCAGCTCCTGAATGATCCCGCCTCGAGCGTGGGCGCCGTCGTCCAGCGGACGCGCGCCCAGGGCTTGGTGGAGGGAGCGCCCGGAGGCGGGGTCCGCTTCAAGTTTCTCGCGCGCGCGAGCGCGGGCGTCCAGGTGGGAGACCTAATCGTGACCTCGGGCGTCGGCGGGCTGTTCCCGCGAGGGCTCCCCGTCGGACGGGTGAGTGCAGTGGAGGACCGCGTCTCGGGCCTGTTCGGCTACGCGGGGCTCGCGCCGGTCGTGGACTTCTCCCGCGTCGAAGAGGTTCTCCTCCTCGTGAGCCAGTCGGCGGCGGATCTGGGCGCCCACTTCGCCTCGAGATAGCGTATGCGGCTGACGCTCGCCCTCATGATCTTCGGCGGCGGGATCGCTCAGTCCAGCCTCGCCCCGGTGCTCCAGGTCGGCCCCGTGACGCCCGACATCCCGCTGATCCTCACGGCCTTTCTCGGCCTCCGTAAGGGGCCGGAGGTGGGCTGCCTCTCGGGCTTTGCGACGGGCCTGATCCAGGACGTGGCGAGCGGGACCTTCGTGGGCGCTCAGGCGCTGACCAAGGCGCTCGCGGGTTTCGGCGTCGGCCTCCTCCGCGGCTGGTTCTCGGTCGAGAACCCCGTCGTCCAGGTCGCCGGCCTCGTCCTGCTCACGCTGGCCGAGGGCATCCTTCGCTTCGCGCTCCTCCAGCTCTTTCACTTCCCCGCCGAGTTCGCGGAGATGATGCTCTACGTCATCCTCCCCCAGGCGCTCTACAACGGCTTCATCGGGTCGGCCGTGACGCTGGCCCTCGACTGGGCCCGGGCCCGCCGGAGCCTCTGACCGTGGGGCGGGATGCCTGGCGCCGCCGGCTGATCGTCATGACGGCGGCGACCGCGGCCGGGTTCGTCGTCCTGCTCGGCCAGCTCTGGTACCTCCAGGTCCTCGAGGGCGGCTACTTCCGCGAGCTCTCCGAGAAGAACCGGATCCGCCTCCGCCCCGCCGCGGCCCCGCGCGGGATCCTCCTGGACCGGAACGGGATTCCCCTCGTCGATAACCGTCCCGCCTTCACGCTCTCGCTGATCGCCAGCGAGATGGAGAACCGCCAGACCGTCCTCGCGCGCCTGGCCGCGCTCCTCAGGATCCCCTACTCGGAGCTCGCCGAGGCCGTCGAGCGCGTCCCGCCGGACTCGTTCATGCCGGTGCGCGTGCGCCGCGGCCTCACGCTCGAGGAGGTCACGCGCGTGGAGGAGTGGCGGCTCGAGCTTCCGGGCGTCGTCGTCGAGGTCGAGCCGCAACGCGCCTACCCCACGAGCCGCTTCGCCGCGCATCTTCTGGGTTACGTCCGCGAGGTGAGCGACGAGCAGCTCCGCCAGGGCCGCTACCGGCGCGGGGACATGGCGGGGCAGAGCGGGCTCGAGCGGCTCCTGGACGAATACCTCAGGGGTCGCGACGGCGGCGAGCGGATCGAGGTGGATGCCCTCGGCCGTCCCGTGCAAGTGCTCAGGCGCCAGGAGCCGGTGCCGGGAGCCCACGTGGTCACGACGGTGGATCGCAGGATCCAGGAGGTCCTCGAGCGGGCGATGGGCGACCGCGCGGGCGCGGCGGTCGTGATGGATCCGCGGACCGGCGACATCCTCGCGATGACCTCGGGCCCGGCCTTCGACCTCGATCAGTTCACGGGCCCTCTCGGGCGGGAAGCCTGGCTCCGCCTCGTGCGGGATCCTCAGGCGCCCCTCCTGAACCGCGCCTTCCAGGGCCAGTACGCTCCGGGCTCGCTCTTCAAGGTGGTCGTGACAGCGGCGGGGCTCCAGGAGGGGAGCCTCACGCCCATGGATCGCGTCTACTGCAACGGCGAGTTCCACCTGGGGGACCGCGTCTTCAAGGACTGGAAGGAAGGCGGTCACGGCTGGGTGGACCTCCACCGGGGGCTCGTCCAGTCGTGCAACATCTTCTTCTACCACGCAGGCCTCAAAGTGGGGATGGAGGCGATCACCCGCTATGCGCGGGCCTTCGGCCTGGGAGGGCTGACGGGGATCGTGCTCCCCGGGGAGAAACCGGGCATGGTCCCGTTCCTCGACCTGAGGCGCGGCCGTCGAAGCCGCGCCGCTCAGTCGGGCGACCTGGTGAACCTCTCCATCGGCCAGGGCCAGCTCCTGGTGACCCCGCTCCAGGTGGCGCGCATGATGGCGGCGGTGGCGAACGGCGGGATCCTCTGGAAGCCGCGCGTGGTCCAGCGGGTCGAGCGCGCCGACGGCCGGCTCCTCCACACCGAGGCGAACGAGATGAACGGCTACGTCGAGCTCGCGCCGGTCGTCTGGGAGTTCCTGCGCTTCGCGCTCTGGGGCGTCGTGAACGAAGGCGGCACCGGCGCCGCGGCGCGGCTTCCCGGCGTCGAGATCGCGGGGAAGACCGGGACGGCCCAGACCACGGCCAGGAGCGAGACCGGGCGCGGCCCCGATCATGCCTGGTTCGCCGCCTACGCGCCAGCGGGCGACCCGCAGGTCGTCGTCGCGCTCGTCGTGGAGCGGGGCGGCATGGGCGGGCGGGTGGCGGCGCCGATCGCCCGCAAGATCTTCCAGGGGATCTTCATGGAGAAGGTCGCGATGGCGGGAGCGAGCAGCTGATGCTCAGGATCGACCGCCGGCTCGTGCAGAACGTGGACTGGCTCCTGCTGGCCTCGGCGCTCCTGGTGGTCGCCGTGGGGCTCATGACGCTCGCGAACCTCCCGCCCGGGCGCGGCGGCAGCGGGATCGTCTGGCGCCAGCTCGCCTGGGTCGGGGTGGGTCTGATCGCCCTCACGGTCGTGGCGAGCTGGGACTACCGGAGCCTCGTGCGCGTCGCGCCGGGGTTCTACGTCCTCGGCATCGGGCTCCTCGTCACGGTCCTCGCTCTGGGTCGCACGGTATCGGGAGCGCGCCGGTGGCTGCCGCTGGGGCCGGTCTCGCTCCAGCCCGCCGAGGTCTTCAAGCTGGTCTTCATCCTCGCGCTCGTCTGGGTCCTCGCCTCCCGCTGGGCCCAGCCGCCTGCGCGGGGGATGATCTGGCCCGCCCTCGGGCTCCTGGCCGTGCCGACGTTCCTGATCATCAAGCAGCCCGACCTCGGGAGCGCCGTGGTCCTGGTCCCGGTCCTCCTGGCGCTCCTGGCCGGCGCCGGCGTCAGGCTCCGCGAGCTCGGCGCGCTGACGCTCGCCGGTCTGGCGTGGGTGCCAGTGGGCTGGCTCGTCCTGAAGGACTACCAGCGGGACCGGATCCTGGTCTATCTCGACCCGGTGCGCGACCCGCTCGGGACCGCGTACAACATCATCCAGTCGAAGATCGCCATCGGCTCGGGCCAGCTCCTGGGCAAAGGAATCGCCGGCGCGACGCAGAGCCGCCTCGCGTTCCTCCCCGAGCGCCACACCGACTTCATCTTCGCCGTGTTCGCCGAGACGTGGGGCTTCGTCGGCTGCTTCGTCCTGATCGTCTGCTACGCGTGCCTCCTCTTCCGCGGCCTCGAGATCGCGGCTACCGCGCGCGACGCGCCGGGCCGGCTCCTCGCCCTCGGCGTGACCGCGCTCCTCGCGGCCCAGACGCTCATGAACCTGGGGATGGTCGTCGGCCTGATCCCCGTCGTGGGGATCCCGCTCCCGCTGATGAGCTACGGGGGATCGGCGATGGTGGTGGCGCTGTCAGCGATCGGGCTCCTGCTTTCGGTCCGTATGCGCCAGTTCGCCTGAGGGTGGGGATGAGGTACGCTGTGTCAAAGCTCGCGATGTCTTCGTCGAACCGGCTCAGAGCCTTTCGAGCGCCCACCCACGGCTGCGCCGTGGGTACCCGGCCGGCGCAACTCTCGGGGGGAGGTGTCGGAAGGGGGGCGGAGCCCCCCTCCGAGGTATGAAGCGAGTCGTCGTCAACGCCGGGGTCAGCGAGACCCGGATCGCGATCCAGGAGGGGAACCTCCTGACCGGCCTCTACGTGGAGCGCAGCCGCCAGCGCTCCATCGTGGGGAACGTCTACAAGGGGATCGTGACCAACGTCCTCCCCGGGATGCAGGCCGCGTTCGTGGACATCGCCCTCAGCAAGGACGCCTTCCTCTACGCGGGCGACTACACCGCGAACCTGGGCGACTACGAGCGGCTGATGCTCGCCGAGACCGAGGAAGAGGAGATCGAGGTCGAGGAGGTGGAGCGGCGGGAGGCTCCGGTCCCGATCGAAGACCTGCTCCGGAAAGGCCAGGAGGTCCTGGTTCAGGTCTCCAAGGAGTCGCTCGGGACCAAGGGCGCCCGCGTCACCTCGTTCATCTCGCTCCCCGGGCGGTATCTCGTCTACATGCCGCAGGCCCACCACATCGGCGTCTCCCGCAGGATCAGGGACGACCGCGAGCGCGACCGGCTCCGCCAGCTCGTGCGCGGGTTCCGGCCTCCGGCCGGCGGGTTCATCGTGCGCACGGTGGGTGAGGGCAAGGGGGAGGAGGAGTTCGCCTCCGACGTCCAGTTCCTGATCCGGCTGTGGGAGCAGGTCCAGGGCCGCTACGCCCACGCCGCCGCGCCGTCGGTCCTGCACGAAGAGATGGATCTCATCTTCCGCACCATCCGCGACCTCTTCTCGCCCGAGGTCGACGAGTTCCTGGTGGACACCCGCGTGGCCTACGAGAAGTGCCTCGAGTACACCTCCTCGCTGGTTCCCGCGCTGGTGTCCCGCGTCAAGCTCTACGAGGGCGCGGCGCCGGTCTTCGAGGCCACCGGGATCGAGAAGGAGATCGAGAAGGCGCTCCGCCGGCGCGTCTGGCTCAGGTCCGGCGGCTACATCGTCATCGACCAGACCGAGGCCCTGGTGTCGATCGACGTGAACACGGGCAAGTACGTCGGCAAGCGCGACTTCGAGCAGACGATCTTGAAGATTAACCTGGAGGCGGTGGGCGAGATCGTCCGCCAGATCAGGCTCCGCGACCTGGGCGGGATCATCATCATCGACTTCATCGACATGGAGCGGGAGGAGCACCGCCAGCAGGTGTACCGGGCGCTCAGGAAGGCGCTCGCGGAGGACAAGGCCCGCACCAACGTCCTCGAGATCTCCGAGCTGGGGCTCGTGGAGATGACCCGGAAGCGCGTCCGCCAGGACCTCCAGTCCCTCTTCTGCGCGCCGTGTCCCGCCTGCAAGGGGAGCGGGATGGTGAAGTCCGACCAGGCGCTGGCGGCCGAGATCTTCAGGAAGGTCCAGGCTGCCGCGGCCGAGCTGGTGGGGCAGGAGGTGCTGATCCGCGTCCATCCGGAACTGGCCCAGTACCTCGAGGCCGAGGAGCGCGACGCGATGGAGCAGCTCGAGGCATCGCTCCAGCGGAAGCTCTCGCTCCAGGCCGTCTCCTCACTCCACCGCGACGAGTACGAGATCACAGTCAGAGGGGGGCAGCCGCCCCTCTGAAGCCTTCCGGGGCGCGACCCGGCAGCGGCTGCCGGCGCCCAGGCGTTCCACCGCGAGGGAGGAATTCCCATGCTGGCCGATCTCCCGTTGCTCCCGACGAGCGTGGTGGGGAGCCACAGCCTGCCGTCCTGGCTCTTCCTGGTCCGGGAGGCGCTCCAGGCCGACCGCCTCGGACCCACCGATATTCGAGAAGCCTACGACGATGCGGTTCGCATCGCCATCAGCGACCAGGTGGAGGCGGGCCTCGACGTGATCTCCGACGGCGAAATGCGACGGGTCACCTTCATCCGCGGCTTCTACGAGCGGCTCACGGGGATCAAGCCCCTCCCGGTCCCGCGCCGGCTGGGCGTTCCGAGCTATGACAGCCACTGCCCCTACGAGGTCGTCGACAGGATCGACGCGCCCGAAGGCCTGGGGATCGTCGACGAATTCGCCTTCGCCCGCTCTCACGCGCCGCGCCCGCTGAAGATCGCCGTCCCCGGTCCGCTGACCCTCCTGATGCCTCTCCGGCGGGGTGGACCCTACAAAAGCGAAGAGAACCTGGTCGCCGACCTCGTCGCCATCGTGAACCGCGAGCTCACGGGCCTCGTCGCCGCCGGCGCCGAGTTCCTCCAGGTGGACGAGCCCAACTACGTGATGGGGGCGGGGAAGCACCGGATCGTCAAGGCCGGCCCGGCGCCGATGGTGGAGGCGCTGAACGCGGCGGTGGGCGGCGTGAGGGCCAAGCTCGCGCTCCACGTCTGCTTCGGTAACGCCCACAACAAGGCCTTCGCCGCGCCGCGGCGCTACCGCCCCCTCTTCCCCGGGATCCTGGCGGCCCGGGTGGATCAGTTCGTCTTCGAGTACGCCAACCGCGAGATGGCCGAGATCGAATGCTGGGGCGAGTTCCCCTCGGAGAAGGAGGTCGCGGCCGGCGTCATCGACGTCAAGGCCTTCAGGGTGGAGACTCCCGAGGAGGTCGCCGAGCGCCTGCGGCTCGCGCTCAAGTACATCGCGCCCGAACGCCTCTGGGTCGTGCCCGACTGCGGCCTCTGGGAGACGCCGCGCTGGGTCGGCGTCGCCAAGCTCCGCGCGATGGTGGAGGGGGCGCGGATCGTCCGCCAGGAGCTGGGGGCCAAGTGAGAGGGCCGTGGCGAAGCTTCCGCCCTCTCGCGTGAGCCCCGCCAGGGTTCTCGAGCAGCTCCGCCTCGCGGCCCGCAAGGGCGACCGCGCCGCGCTCGTCCTGGCCCTGGACCAGATGCGGACCCTGGCCTACTCGCCCCGCCACTGGGAGAAGTACCTCCGGCTCCTCGCCAACCCCCTGGCCCGGCTCGCCGACCTGCTGGTCATCAAGCAGGGCGAGAAGATCGCGCGGCAGAAGGGATGGGTGAAGCCGAAGCGGGCGGCGCGTCGCGGAGGCGCGAAGGGCAGGGCCGGCAAGGCCGCGCCGGCGCCGCCGCGGCCGCGAAGAAAGCGCCTCCCGTCCGACGACCTCCAGCCCTCCCTCTTCCCCGAGCTCTCCTAACTAATGGTTAGCCGTGACCGATCGGGTTGCGCCTGATGACAAAAGGCACACGTCCACGCTAGAATGTTGACGTGAAGCCGTTCCGGTGGAACCCGGACAAGAACGACAGCTTGAAGTCACAGCGCGGGATCTCTTTCGAAGAGATCGTTCTTGCAATTGAGGAAGACGGGCTCAGGGACGTTCTCGTTCACCCGAACCAGAGGCGGTATCCGGGGCAGGTCGTGCTCGTCGTGGCCTACCGTAACTACATATACCTTGTCCCTTCGGTCGAGGAGAGCACTCACTACTTCTTGAAGACCATTATTCCAAGCCGGAAAGCGACCCGAGATTACCTTGGGAGGAGGGAGCCTGATGAAGACGCTTGATCGCTACGAGCGGGGCATTCTTAGGGCGTATGAGAGAGGCACATTGGTCGCTGCGCGCCCGACGAAGGCGCAGCTTCGCGCACTCCGCGGCGCAGCACGCGCAACCTTCATCAAGAATCGGCGAGTGAATATCCGTCTTTCCACCGCTGACCTGATGGACATTCAAGCGCGAGCGTACGAAGAGGGGGTGCCTTACCAAACCCTGATCGCAAGCGTCCTGCACAAGTACGTATCGGGACGACTGCGCGAGACACGCTCACGTCTAACCACGCGCTCAACACGGACGCGCGCAAGAACCGCGCGCGCCGTTTAGCGCCAGCGTTGGACGGCGCAGAGCAGCATCTCGAGCGGAGCGGCCTCGATGCGGAAGGAATACGGTTTCTCGCGGCGGGTGCGACGCAATCCCTACGCCCCGCGGGTCGAGCGCAGCGCGGGAACTCGTGCCGTCGACAGGGCCGCCGAGGATGAGCCACCACTCACCCTGGCCCAGATGCGGGAGCTGGACCGGCGCGTGAAGGACCTGCACGACAGGACGCGGTATTTGCTCGTCAGCGCCTTCGGCCCAAGATTTGCTCTCTACTACAACGCGTCCCAGGACACGTATGGCATGAACGAGCCCGTCCACGCTACGCTCTTCAAGAGGCGGGCCGCCGCCCTCGCCATCAGGCGGATGCTCGGTGGCGGCGTGGAGATCGCCCGGTGCCGTGTCGACCGGCGCGGCCGGCTTGTGCTGAACTCGCTGGGGGCGCGGAGGTGGCGGCCGCCGCAGACGGCCA
This sequence comes from Candidatus Rokuibacteriota bacterium, assembly GCA_016209385.1. Classification (NCBI taxonomy): domain Bacteria; phylum Candidatus Rokuibacteriota; species Candidatus Rokuibacteriota bacterium. The sequence continues at coordinate 5,823 of JACQWB010000293.1, read as the reverse complement.
CCAAGAGACGCCGACGATGACGTCTGGATGAGCTGTCCAAGAACGTCCAGCTCCTGTTGGGCTGGCACAAATTTGAGGTGGACGAGCGAGGCGGTGGGCCGAAGTTTCACAATGGCAGGACAGTTATCGGGCGCATTCCAATCTGGGGCAGCGGACGTAACCCTCCTTGTGTTGAAAACGACGAGAGGCAAGTTCGATCTTGACATCGACTGACTCTGCGCGAGCCCGAGCGAGCACACGACCGGTTTACGAAATGACGCAGGACTGGAGCGAGGACCTTGGGGCGGCGGACGAGAGTTCCTCAGCGAAGCTGCACGGGGCAATGGAACCACCCATATTCTGGCGTTCCTTCACGGCGCGTGTGACCTGACGCGCTGGCGGCTCGAAGGGTGACGGCCCTCACGCTAACTTCCGGCTACAGCAGACGCCTGGGAGCGGGTGCCGCTGAGCCGGCGCGGTAGCTGGATTCCTTGAGGATCGAGGCCTCGGGGCGGGTCACAGTAGATCGTGAAGCACGAAGACCGCGGAACAGGCAGTGTCCACAAAATCGAGGGAAGATGCCCGCTGGCTCGCACGCGCTCGTCACGTGGCGTGTATCGCGACTCAAGCCGGGGATCCGTCCAGAGTGAGCGACAGGGGTGACCTGGTCGGCCAGCCGCTCTCGCGGCGGGCGTGGCTGCGCTTGATGGCCGCGGCGGCGGCTGGCCTCGCGGGAAGCCGGGGGGCGCGCGCCCGGGCGGCGGCCGCGTTGCTCCAGCGTCCCGTTCCCTCCACCGGCGAGACCATCCCCGCCGTCGGCCTCGGGACCTGGCGCACCTTCGACGTCGACGCCGCGCCCGCCGAGCGCGAGCCGCTCCGGGAGGTCCTGCGACGTTTCGCCGCGCTGGGCGGCCGCGTCGTCGACTCGTCGCCGATGTACGGGGCGGCCGAGGCGGTCGTGGGCGACCTAGCGACGGACCTCGGACTCCACCCCTCGCTCTTCCTCGCCACCAAGGTCTGGACGACCGGGCGCGAGGCCGGCGTGGCCCAGATGGAGCGCTCGCTCCAGCGCCTCCGGACCCGGCGCCTCGACCTGATGCAGGTCCACAACCTGGTGGACTGGCAGATCCATCTCCGCACCCTGCGGGAGTGGAAGCAGGCCGGCCGCATCCGCTACCTCGGCGTCACCCACTACACGGCCGGCGCCTACGGCGAGCTGGAGCGGGTGATGCGGAGCGAGCCGCTCGACTTCGTGCAGCTCAACTACTCGCTCGGCGAGCGGGAGGCCGAGCGCCGCCTCCTGCCCCTGGCCCACGACCGCGGCATCGCGGTGCTGGTCAACCGCCCTTTCGCCGAGGGCGGCCTGTTCGGGCGCGTGCGCGGGCAGCCGCTGCCGCCCTGGGCTGCCGACTTCGACTGCGAGAGCTGGGCTCAGTTCTTCCTGAAATGGATCCTCGCCCACCCGGCCGTCACCTGCGTGATCCCCGCCACGCGCCAGCCCGCGCACCTGGCGGACAACATGCGGGCGGGCCAGGGGGCGACGCCGGACGCCGCCACGCGGGAGCGGATGGCCGCCCTCGTCGCCCGCTGACTCGGGTGCGCGTGCTCGCGGCGGAGGGCATTCCCTGGCCGTTGGCGATGATCGGGGAGTACCTGAAGTGAAGATACACCTCGGGTTTTGCGCGCTGCTGGCGGTCGTTCCGACCGCGGTGTTCGCGCTCGGGCAAGCGGACCCGCCGGGCGTGATATGGGGCGAGAAGATCGAAGTCGCCGCGGGCGGCGGATACCGGGGGCCCTGGCGCATGAACGAGTCGGAGTATGACTACGTCGACGACCCCACCGTGGCCATCAACGAGCAGGGCTTCGTCGCCGTCGCCTGGGCCGATCAGTCCCGGAAGGATATCTTTGTCCAGGTGTACGCGCCTGACCGGCGACAGCGGCTTGAGGAACCGGTCAACATCTCCAGGAGCCCGCGGGTCTTCTCCTGGCTTCCCCGAATGCTCATCACCTCCACCGACCCGATCGAGGTGTATCTCCTCTGGCAGGAGATCGTCTTTTCCGGGGGCTCGCACGGCGGGGACATCTTTTTCGCGCGGTCGACCGATGGCGGAAAGACCTTCAGCAATCCGCTCAACCTCTCGAACGACATCGCCGGGTCCGGCAAAGGGCGCCTCACCCGGCGCTACTGGCACAACGGGAGCCTGGACCTCGCCATCGGCCCCGAAGGCCATCTCTACGCCGCCTGGACGGAGTACGAAGGGACCCTGTGGGTCAGCCGTTCCACCGATCGGGGCGGCCGCTTCTCCCGCCCGTTGCGGGTTGCCGGCTGGGGCGACGCGAAGCCCGCGCGCGGGCCCTCCCTGGCCGTCGACGCCCCGGGCGATGTCTATCTCGCCTGGACCGTCGGGGAAGACAGGGCCGCGAGCATCCGCGTCGCCAGGTCGACCGACCGGGCCCGGTCGTTCGGCCAGCCGCGGGTCGTCGAAAGCGACGGGCATTCCGACGCGCCGAAGATCGCGACGGACGGCAAGGGAACCGTTCATGTCGTGTACGCGGAAAGTCCGGCCGGTCCCTTCGAGCGCTATCGCATCCGTTACACCCGGTCGCTCGATCGGGGGCGCACCTTCGCGGCGCCGAAGGAGCTTTCGAGCCTGCACACGGAGAAGTTCGCGAGCGTCAATTTTCCGGCGCTGAGCGTGGATGGCCGAGACAACCTGTACGTCCTCTGGGAGCTCTTCCCCAGCCGAGGGACCTATTCGCAGGGACTCGGGTTCACCTCTTCCCGCGACGCCGGCCGGACGTTCGCGCCGCCGATGGTCATCCCGGGCAGCGTCGATCCGGCGCTCGGCTTCAACGGCAGCCAGCAGGGCCTGTTCATGCGAAAGCTCGCCGTCAACGGAGCGGGGGCGATCGCCGTCGTCAACAGCACCTTCAAGCCGAACGAGAAGAGCCGCGTCCGGCTCTTCCGCGGGCAGGCCGCCGGGCGCTAAACGCAAGGGGAGGGTGATGGGCCGCGGACATCTCGGGTCGGTTCTTCTGCTCGTCCTCCTCGCCGGCGCGGCCGGATCGCTGCCGAACGTGGCGCTCGGACAGAGCGCCACGGGAGGCGGGAGCGATCAGATGGTGCGCATTCCGGGCGGCTTGTACACGATCGGGACCGCCGACGGCCTTCCGGATGAGCGGCCGGCCCACCGGATGGCGCTCGAGCCGTTCTGGATCGACCGCTATGAGGCGACCAACGCCGAGTTCGCCAGGTTCCTGGCGGCCGTGCTCGCCGACCCGTCCCGGGACATCCGGCTCGTCGGCAGCGCGGCCCCCGGCACCGCCGATGCGCGGGTCATCCGGGGCGCCGACGCGGTGCTCCTGATGGAGGACACGCGGGCTCACGACCGTCGGACGCTGGTCGCCCTGAACGACGCGGAGTCGAGGATCGGCATCCGAGATGGCCGCCTCGTCGTCCAGCCAGGTTTCGAGCAGCACCCGGTCAACGAGGTGACGTGGTACGGGGCTCGGGCGTTCTGTGCCTGGCGGGGAGCGCGGCTGCCCACCGAGGCGGAGTGGGAGGCCGCAGCCCGCGGCCGGGACGGCCGAGTCTATCCGTGGGGCAATGCGCCGCCGACTCCGGAGCGGGCAGTCTTCGCGCGGCGCTCGAACGAGACGGAGCCGGTCGGCAGCCGCCCGGCGGGGGCGACGCCGGAGGGCGTCCATGACCTCGCGGGCAACGTCGCCGAGTGGACGAGCACGCTCTACCGGCCCTACCCGTACCGCCCCGACGACGGACGGGAGGATCCCGATGCCCGGGGCGAGCGCGTGACCCGGGGCGGCGACCACGTCTTCGACTCCACACCGGAGAAGCTCCGCGCCGCGTTCCGCGCCGGATTCTCCCGCGCGGTCGCCGTCGGCCACCGCCACATCGGCTTCCGCTGCGCGAGATGACCGTTCGCCGGTCGGGCTTAGAGGGATTCGGGAGAAGACCGTGGAATGGCGGGAACTGATCGTCGATGGCTATGACCGATTGCCTGACCTCATCGAGGAGGTGCTGGCCGGTCTGCGCATGGCCGACCTCGACCGGCAGCCGCACCGCGAGTGCAACAGCCTCGGCTGGACGGTCTGGCACCTGACGCGCGTCCAGGACAGCCAGATCGCTGACCTCATGGGGGCCGAGCAACTCTGGATCAAGAACGGCTGGCATACGAAGTTCAAGCGCCCTGCCGACCCGGACGACACCGGATACGGAGACACTCCGGAGCAGGTGAGGGCCTTCAGGTCTCCCAGCGCCAGGGTCCAGCTCGATTACTTGCGGGCGGTCGTCGAGCGGACCAAGCAGTATCTGGCGTCCCTGACCCCTTCCGATCTCGACCGCGAGCTAGAAGAGCCCTGGCAGCAGCCGCTGCCGACCGTCGGCGTTCGAATCGTCAGCGTCCTGGCGGACGCGCATCAGCACGCCGGCGAGGCCTCGTACATCCGCGGCCTGCTCAAAGCCAGGGGGAAACGGGCGCGGCCCCGGACGGCCCGGAGTCAGCGCCCTGGCGTCACAACGGCGTAGCGGGCGGCTCTCGCGGCCCCGGCCTGGGCTACGTCGTGGGTCATAAGCCGGTGCACCCCGAGTTCTTCCATCGCGGCCAGATGGAGTCGGTCCAGGGTCCGCGCGTGGGGCCGCTCCCGCTCACGGTGCTGACGGAGCGCAGTCGAGAAGACACGACCCGGCAACTGGCGAACCTCGAATGGCTCGCGCTGTCCCAGGTTGCGCAGCCGTGCGGTGAGCCGGCGATACTGGGTCCTGGTCACGGCACCACCGAGCCAGGCGGCACGCAGCTGGACTTCGGCCTCCAACTCCGCCAGGGTAGAAAGCACGACGAGCTCCTCGCCGGCCACTGCCGCCTGGACAGCCCCGCTCTCCGGCTCCGGCAGAAGGATCTTCAGCAATGAGCTGGTATCGATGTAGACCAGGGGCGCTAGCCGATCGGCGTTCGGTCAGCCCGGGCTTGGGCAAGCGCTCGATCCACCCACCGGAGGACCTTCCGCTTGCCGAAGACGCGTGTCTGCCAGGCCCTGTGCTCCGCAAGATCGAACCGCCTGCGCCGACGCCTTTCCGGCGCGATCCGGACGAGCTTCGCCACGGGCTTGCCGTCGCGGGTAACGAGGAGCTCATTCTCCACCTGTAGCAGGGCTTCCGCCTGGGGCCAGCGCTGGCGCACGTCGCGAACCGTGATAGTCTTCATACGCATGAGATTAGCATGTTTCACAGCGATTGACGACGATGCGCTCGATAGGGGACCACGAGAGTCTCTTTAAGGCTGACCCCGGATGTCACCCCTTCGATCTGCCCAGCGTCTATCGCCTCGAACAGCGGGTCAAGAAGGGGAATGAATCGCGGATGTTCTTCGATGTAGTAGATGAAGACCGGGGTGTCGAGGCCAACCGGCCCGGGAGCGAGGTCCTCGATCAGGCCCACGGTCGCTCCCAGGAGCGCCGCTCGTGCTCTATGTATTCAGGCGGGTTTATCCCCGCCCACAGCTTCTTGCCGAGACCACGCAGCTCGAGGATGGAGACGCGTTCCTGCTCCTCGATGGCGCGGCGCAGGATGTGGATGACCTCCTGGGCGACAGACCGATGCTCGCGCTTGGCGCGAGCCCGCAGCTTGCGGCACAGGGAATCCGGAACGTTCTTGATGCTCAGCGTAGCCACGCCTTACGTCCAATCTGCCGACGCTTACCGACGCTCTCGGCCTGATCCCTGACGCCTCGGTGAGCCGGGTCGAGTTTGCGACCGCGGTCGCCCCCTGGCCGCCCGGTACGGGGCCGGCCGTTCCCGCGCCTCGGCCGCCCGGTAGGCGTCGAGGCT
>JACQWB010000292.1 GCA_016209385.1 Candidatus Rokuibacteriota bacterium | reverse complement strand
GTCCACGGTCTTGCACCGGACCAGCTCGACGCCGGTTCCGCGGAGCCAGCCCGCGAAGACGATCTCGTCGATCCCCGGCGGCAGCGGCGCCGAGCCGGTGTAGATCGTCGCCGGATCCCCACCGAGAGCGATGGCGACCTCCATCGGTTTCCGCGCGCGCTCGGCATCGCGGTGGTGCTCGGCCGAGCCCTTGTGGGTCTGCCAGTGCATCCCGAGCGTCCGGTCGTCGAAGACCTGGAGGCGGTACATCCCGACGTTCCGTGCGCCCGTGGTGGGATCCTTGGTGAAGACCAGCGGGAGCGTGATGTAGGGCCCCGCGTCCTTGGGCCAGCACTGGATGATCGGGAGCGCTTTGAGCGAGGGACTCTGGGTCTCTACCACCTCCTGGCACGGGCCCGAGCTGACGCGCCGCGGCCCGGCTTTGGCGAGGCTCATGAGGTCGCCGAGCTTCCTGAGCTTCTCGAAGAACGTGCCCGGCATCTTCAGGTCGAGGAGCGCAGCCACGCGGCCCGACAGCTCGTTCAGATTCTCCACGCCGAGGGCCCAGGCCATCCGGCGGGCCGAGCCGAACGTGTTGATCAGGACCGGGATCTCGAACCCCTCCACGCGCTCGAAGAGGAGGGCGACGTTCTGGCCGGCGGGCCCTTTCGAGACCCGGTCGGTGATCTCAGAGATCTCGAGGTCGCGCGAGACGGGGACGGCGATGCGCCGGAGCTGGCCATGCCGTTCCAGATGGGCGACGAACTCGCGGAGGTCGGTGAACGGCATGCTACTCCTGGTAGAAGACCTTCACGAGCCAGCCGGCCACCACCGGGAAGGCCAGGCTCGGCACGACGCGCACGATCACGAACTGCCAGCCCATGAGCGGGGCTTCCCAGGCGATGATGCGCTGGATCCCGAAGAGCGACCAGGAGGTCATGTAGGCGACGAGCGCGGCGAGCCCGGCCCCCGAGTTGGCGAGCGCGACCATGAGCGGCACGCTCACCATGGGGCCGCCCGGGGTCAGCACACCGGCGACCGCGGCGATGACGATGCCGCGGAGCCCGGCCTCGCGCCCGAAGTAGCGGCTCACCAGCTCCTGGGGGACGAGCACCTGGAGCATTCCAGTCAGGATGAGGGCGGGGATCAAGCGGGGGAGGATGAACCAGAGGAGCGAGAGCCCGTTCAGCGCGCCGATGGCGGGCAGCCCGGGATCCTTCAGGTACGCGAACAGCGTGAAGAGCAGTGCCAGAACGACCAGGATGATCGTGGAGACGTCCACGGGAACCACGCGCACAGTACACCGCTCCTTTCGTGGGTGACGAGGGCTGCCCCATTATAGCAAGCCCCTCGCTGCTCGCCGGTAACTCGCCAGCGCCGTGTGGCGCTCTCGTGCTCCTGTTGACACCTCCCCGCGGGTTCGGGTATATGGGGAAGGTGTTGCGTGAGCCGGGGCTGACAAGCAGGGAGGGCAGGCAATGACCAAGGCTGACCTGATCGCCGCGATGGCCAAGGCATCCGGAGGGACGAAGGCATCGGCGGCGCGGGCCCTCGAGGCGTGTGTCGGATCGATCCGTGACGCGCTCAAGCGGGGCCGGCGGGTGACGCTGATGGGGTTCGGGACGTTCGCCGTCGCCAGGCGTGCGGCCCGCGACGGGCGAAACCCGCGGACGGGGAAGCTGATCAAGATCCCGGCGGCACGCGTCCCGCGCTTCAAGCCCAGCAAGGCCCTGAAACGGGCCATCCGCTAGGCGAGGCCCCCCCGCCGGCGGCTGGATTCCCGCGGGGGTCCTTGATTTGCTCCTGCTCGGTGTGCTGTAATGATTGCTGCGCTGGGAGATCGTCTAACGGTAGGACGCGTGGCTCTGGACCACGTAGTGGGGGTTCGAATCCTCCTCTCCCAGCCAGTTCTTTCCGCAGGTCGTGTCCGGCCCCATCGTCTAGAGGCCTAGGACATCGGGCTCTCAATCCGAAAACACGGGTTCGAATCCCGTTGGGGCCACCAGTTTTTTCGGGAAGTTGCGCGTGCGCCGAGTAGCCAGCAGAATCCTTCTCGACCCCGTCAAGCAGCTTCACCGCCTCCGTAGTTTGGGATTAAGGCCCCTCGGTAGCTCGCGGACGTACCGAGGGAAGCCGGAATGAAGACGCTCGCGGAGGTTTGCCGGTCGGCGGTGGCATTCACGTACCGATCGATCGAGCGAGGCGGTTCAGGCTCATCATTGCCGGCCCCGATTCTGGTCAATGGATCTCTCTTGAGACAGGTCATCGGGTCACGGCTTGAGGCTTTCCAGGAGCGCCTGCAACGCTTGCGCGACGCGGTCCACGACCTCGGGCTCGGGCATCCGGATCTTGAGATAGCTCTGGCCCGAGCGCTCGTCACGGATTCGCTCGAACAGTCGCGACGGCGTCGCTGCGGTCGCCGCCTGACCCGTCCCCGCCGCCGCCCACTCCGCAAGCAGATCGAGACCTGTTCGGACCAGACTGCTCAGCGGGTCAGCCGCCGGACGCGGCGCGGCAGATGGGACCGCCGCGTCGCTGTCGCCATCGACGCGTTCCTCGGCGGCGGCGGGCTCGGCAGCCTCCTCCACGATCGGAGCCGGGATACCGGCCGTGACGTTCTCGACGCTCTCCATGAAGCGCTTGAGCCGACTGCCGCCGAGAAACACCTCGCTCTCGCCGCCGTCGAGGATGCCGGCGAAGAGCGAGCGCTTGAATCCCAGGACGGACAGCATCCCCTCCTCGATGGTGCCCTTGGCCACGAAGCTCACGACTTGCACGGGCCGCGTCTGGCCGAGGCGGTGAACACGGCCGATTCGCTGCTCCAGGACGGCTGGATTCCAGGGCAGGTCGACGTTCACCACGACCGTCGCGTGCTGGAGGTTGAGGCCGACGCCGCCCGCATCGGTCGACAGGAACGCGCGGCAGCGCGGGTCTTCGCAGAAGCGGTCGATCAGCGCCTTGCGCTTGACGCTCTCGACGCCACCGTGAAAGAGCACGTGGCTCCACTTCCGGCGCTCCAGCCGGCGGACGAGCACCTCATGCATTCTGAGCCACTGACTGAAGATGACGGCCTTGGTGTCCGGGCTTTCGAAGATCTCCTCCAGCAACGTCGCCAGCTCGTCGGCCTTCACGCCGTGGTCGGTCCGCTGGTCGAGCAGATACGTGCTGTCGCAGGCCATCCGCATGTTCTGGAGCGCGATCAAGAGCCGCCGCTGGTCTGCCTCGGAAAGGAACCGGAACCGCCGCCACTTCGCCACGAGCTTTCCCACGATCTCGCGGTTCTCCTCGTGGTGGTCCATCTGCTGCGGCGTCATCGGCACGAAGAACCGCTTTTCCAGGCGCTCGGGGAGCTGGTGGAGCACGTCCTCCTTCCGCCGGCGGATGAGGACCGGTGCCAGAGTCTTGCCGATGCTGTCGAGGTTGCGATAGCCGACGACCTTGCCGAACTCATCGAGGATTTGGTGATCGTGCAGGAAGCGGAACGTGGGGCCGAGCCGGTGCTGGTCGACGAACTGCACGATGGACAGCAACTCCTCCAGTCGGTTCTCGAGCGGGGTGCCGGTGAGCACGAGGGCGTAGGGCGAGGCGATCTTCTTCACACTGCGGGCAGTGCGCGTGTTCCAGTTCTTGATGCGCTGCGCCTCGTCGAGGATCACCAGGTCCGGCGACCAGGCCGCGATCAGATCGAGGTCCCGGTACACCGTATCGTAGTTGGTGATCTTGTAGAAGCTCGCCGCCCGGAATCCCTCTTCGCGACCCCGGCGGAAGCCACCGATGACGCGGGCCAGGCGGTCAATGACCCGGGCGATCTCTCGCTCCCACTGGTGTTTGAGCGAAGTCGGGCAGACGACGAGCACGCGCTCGACCCCGAAGTGGCGGGCCATGATCTCAACGGCGGCGATCGCCTCGATGGTTTTCCCCAGCCCCATGTCGTCGGCGATCAGGCAACGACCCGCGCGGCTGGCGAAGAGCGCCGACACACGCTGGTAGTCGTAGAGCGGCACACGCAGGAGATTCTTGAAGGCCGCGCTCCGGATGCCGCGCGGAAAGGCCTCCGTGACCACCTTGTCCCGGCGCTCGGCGTCGCGCACCTGGGCGACGAAGCCCAGCGCGTCCTCGTAGCAGCGCAGGTCAGGGTCGAGGCGGACCGCCGTCGAGAGGAACGTCTCGAATTGTGCGAACGCCTCCGCGCGCAGCGTCCCGCCGCCGTCGAAGTAGCGCGCCGCCAGACGGGTCAGCTCGGCCGGCGCGGCAGCGCGGGGCCGGAATCGCACCTGGCGCTGGGCCCCGTAGTGCAGGTAGACTTCGCTGAACGGCGGCTCAAAGCCGCGGGCGAGCGCGTGGCGGTTCGCGGGTTTCCGCCCGAGACGCGCCAGCGTGAACTCAATGTGCTTGCACGTCCCCAGCGTGTTTGTCGCGAAGTCCGGACATGAGCAGAAATTGTTGCCCGGCTCGCTGCCACGGATCGCGACCCGGTAGGTGTTCCGGCTCTGGGAGTTGGTGACCTCGAACTCGGAGAAGAGCGGATGGCCACCGGTGTTCTTCAGCAGGAATGGTTGCTCAGGCCCGAACTGGCGGCGCAGCGCCGTCTGCCACGCCTCCAACGACATCCCCTCTGGCTGGTGCAGACGCGACAGCTTCTTAGGCACGGCGGCCAGTCTCGCGACCGCGGTGCGCGGTCGCTGTTGTCGGGTCCGGTTACGGGATTCGGTTCCTCTCACGCTCGAGGTACGCTGCCGGAACCGTCCGGCAGTACGCTCATCCTAGCGGCAAACTGCCTCGCTCCGCAATGCGATCGCGACTCTCCGCGGGAGCGCCCTCCTTCCGACCTCAGCCCGAGGATCTCTTCCATCTCTGGGATGCCAGGACCCGTGGCGAGGTCGATCCGGGGAAGGTCGTCAGCGCGTTCGGGCCCCCCCCTTGTTTGGACGGAAAGGAGCTTTTCCGCCGGGTTAGTTCCTCCTCACGGGTTCCTCGTGGTCACTCATGGCGCCCGTTGCCATACTCGGGCTCGTGGTACAGCTCTCGGCCTGGGTAGCTGCGCTAGGCGGCCTGGGTAGCTGGGGAGTCAAGGGGAGCGGAAGGAGACGCGGGTCCTGTCCCCCCGCCCATGAGTCGGCCGAGCAGGTCCTGGAGCCGAGCACCAGGTTATCCACACAACGCCTCCGTTGGCTGCGTTTTCTGCCCCCGAAGCGTTGACAAGCGTTGACACGTTGCCAGGCCAGTAGTCATGCGGGTTGTCAACGCTGTCAACGGATCGAGGTCTGAAAGAAGGGGTAGAGGACCCGGACCACCGGGTGGGGCCCTGGCGGTAGGCGCGTTCCGTCGCCCCTCGATCCAGCTTCTCGGCGGAAGCGACCAGCCCGCCACCCGCCAGCCGACCGGCCAAGTTCCGGATCGGGGGTGGATTATCCACAGTGAGCGCCCCCTCTTTCTGCCCCTTTTCGCCATCAAACCGTCAACACGTCTACAAGCCGCATAAACACTGGGGTGTAGACGCTTCGTGCAAGTGTCAACGTTGACGGATGCAGAAGTGTCTACAACCCGCATGAATACTGGGTTGTAGACGTGTTGACGGATCGAGGCCTCCAGGAGGGAGAAAAGGGCTTTCATTCTCTGCCCTCCGAGGCTGCGGAAGGAGGGGCATACCGGGCTCGGAGGTCAGCCAGGCTTTCGGGGGCCAGCCTTCGAGCGAGAGCTTTTGGCGCGGTCAGGAGCGGGGGCCCGCGGCGTTCTGAAGCGACCGTCGCTCGCGCGTCCCGGATGCCGCTCCGCTTGGGGTGGGGGCGCCCCGGGTGGTGTGACGATGCCTCAAGCCAGCGGCCGGGTCTGACGAACCTCTGGAGCTAACCCCCTGTTTTCTGGAGGGTCCTGGAGCACGTATAGCCTGGCACCCCCGTTGCAACTCACCTAATCTCGATGAGCTGGGCGATCTGGATCACAGGGCTACCGGGAAGCGGCAAGACCGCGCTCGCCCGGGCGGTCGCTGCGGCGCTGAGAGCGCGCGGCAGGGCGGTGAGGGTGCTCGAGCTCGACGCGGTTCGAAAAGTTCTCACGCCCGAGCCCACCTATACCGGGGATGAGCGCGAGATCGTGTATCGAGCGCTGGTCTACATGGCGAAGCTCCTGGTGGAGGCAGGAGTCCCCGTGGTCATCGACGCCACCGGGCATCGCAGGGCGTGGCGCGAGCTGGCGCGGGCGCTGATCCCGCTCTTCGCCGAGGTCGAGCTCCGCTGCCCGCTGCCGCTCTGCATCGAGCGGGAGCGGAAGCGACACGGTGGGCTTGCACCCGCGGGCATATACGAGCGCGCCGGCGAGCCCGGCTCCACGGTCCCCGGCGTGGATGTGCCCTACGAGGAGTCGCGCGGCGCCGAGCTGGTGCTGGACTCGAACTCCATGGACCTCTGGGCTCAGGCCCAGGAGGTCCTCTACCTGGCGCGACGGCTCTGCCGCCAGGCGGCGCGGAAGGAGCACTGTCGGCCGATCCGGTCGCGTGAGGCATACCGCCTGTACTTTCAGCAGTGGGAGGAGGACGAAGATGCGAGTTCGTGACTTCATGAGCGTGTCACCGATCACCGTGGACCCGAAGACGCCCGTGGCCGAGGCCCGCGAGCTGATGCAGCGCCATCGGATCCGGCACCTCCTCGTCGTCGAGCGGGAGCAGCTGCTGGGCATTATCACCGACCGGGATATCCGCCTGAATCTCCCCTCGCCGGCGACCAGCCTCTCCATCTGGGAGATCAACTACCTGCTCGCCAAGCTGACCGTGGACCGGGTGATGACCCGCGCGGTGATGACGATCGCGCCGCGCCGGCCGGTGGCTGACGCGGTGCGGCTCATGCTCGAGCACAGGATCGGTGCCCTCCCGGTCACGGAGCGCGAGCGCGTCGAGGGACTCATCACCGAGACCGCCCTGCTCCGGGTCCTGGACAAGCAGCTCGGAGAGCGCGCCGGGGCTGCCGCCGCGGGCATCGCCTGATCGAGATGCCGCCGCTGGTCCGTCGCTATATCAAGACGGCCTTCGGCTTCATGCTGCTCGGGATGCTCGCGGGAGCCGTCGTCTCCGTCACCCAGGGCGTACTCGACCGGGCCGCGCCCCGCCTCGTCGTGGTGGCGCACGTTCACGTCCTGCTCGTCGGGTTCGTGCTGATGCTGATCATCGGTGTGGCCACGTGGATGTTCCCGCGGCCGGCCCGGGAGGACACGCGCTACCGGCCGGAGCTGGCCGAGGCCATCTACTGGCTCATGACGCTGGCGACCGCCCTCCGCTTCGCCGCCGAGGTCGCAGGGGCGTACTGGCCGGACGCGGGCTTCAGGCTCCTCGTCACGGCGGCAGGGCTCGGTCAGGTCATTGCTGCGGCGCTCTTTGTCTTCAACATCTGGACCCGGGTGCGCGCTCCTTCGATCCTGCGGGAGTCGTGAGGGGATTGGCGCGCGAGCCGGCGGGGAGCAGTTCACGACGACCAGGGAGGGAATCATGACGCGCAACATTCCGCTCGCGAGCGCCGGGCACGGTCACCACGGGGCGGCCGGTCCCACCGGGATGCTCCGCGAGGAGCACGAGGTGATCCTGAGGGCGCTGGCTCTCCTCGAGCGTTTCAGCCAGCGGATCGAGGCCGGGGAACCTGTGGACCGGGAGGGCCTGGCGTGGCTCCGGGACTTTTTCAGCACGTTCGCCGACCGCTGCCACCACGGCAAGGAGGAGCAGCACCTCTTTCCGGCCCTGCACCGCTACGGCGTTCCGCGCGAGGGCGGGCCGCTGGGTGTCATGCTCCACGAGCACGAAGAGGGACGTGGGCTGCTCCGGGCCATGGCCCAGGGGGATGACCGGGAGACCGCGACGGCCATCAGGCGATACGCGGCGCTCCTGCGCGGCCATATTGACAAGGAGAACGGGGTCCTCTTCCCGCTGGCCGAACAACTCCTTCCCGACGACGAGCAGCGCCGGCTGGCGCATGCCTTCGAGGCGGTCGAGCAGGAGGTCGCCGGCGCCGGCGTCCACGAGCGACTCCTGTGCCGGCTCGCCGAACTCGAACGGGAGGTGGCGACGGGATAGCCGTCTTCCCGCGATGATGCGGATGGGGTGGCCGCGCCTCGATTGGGGCGCGACCGCCCCATCGTCGTCAGCTTCGCGCGTTTTGTAGGTTTTGTAACCTCTGGGCTTTTCTGACTTTTCCTTCCCCGCCCCCTGGCATTCAGCTTGCACTTTCTGTCACCTGGCGAGCCTGCTCCATGGGTTTGCTGGGAGGAGGAAGGATCGATGGGCGGAAATGGAAGCTTCGTTGAACGGGAGGAGGCCTCCACGGCGTCGCTCGCGCTCGTAATCGGTCTCCTGATCGGGGTCGCTGCCAGCGTGGTCCTCGCTACGGCCCCCTTCACGGCGTTGATCGGGCCGAGCCGGGCTGCGCTGGCCTCGGCGTTTCACGGGCTGAGCGCGTTTCTCTATCTGATCGTGGGGACTGTAGGACTCTATCTCGGCTGGCGGCTCTTCTCGGGGCGGATCCGGGCCTTCGCCGACCTCCAGCTCCTCGCGACGGTGTCGGCGACGCTCTCCCTGATCGCGATCGTGTTCGGGAACTGGCTCTACATCTTTTACCGGGCCAAGGATCCGTCGAGCCCCCGCTCGTACTTCATGGAATATATGCCGATGGTGCACAAGATCTTCTTCGAGTTTAAGGAGTTCACCGCGCTGTTCACGCTGCCGCTGACCGTGGCCGCGGCGTTCATCCTCTGGTACTACGGGGCGCAGGTCCTGGACCGGAAGTGGATGCGCTACACGGTGGCGGTGCTCCTCGGGCTTTCGTTCTTCTACCTGGTCGTCGCCTTCAGCCTGGGCGCTGCGGTGACGAAGCTTCGGCCCGCCTAGCCAGACAAAGGAGGGATGCGGGATGACCACGAGACTTTTCGAGAAGAGGCGCGCGGTGGAGCTGGCGTGGACGCCGTCACCGGAGCGCCATCGGGAAAGTGGGCCGGCCGTGGCGGCCATCCTCTCGGCGGCCCTCGGGCTGATGACGCTGGCGCTGGTGAACCTTTTCACCCAGGCCTCGAAGGGGTTCGACGCGTGGGTGCACGGCATTGGCAAACTCTGGATGCCCGGAGCCGAGGGGATCGGTCCCTACTCGGGGAAGGAGACCCTGTCGCTCGCGGTGTGGGTAGGAGGCTGGATCGTCCTGCACCTGCTCCTGCGCAGGCGCGAGCTGAGCCTGGGGTACTGGCTCGTGGTGTTCCTCGTCGGGATCGGTATCGCCACCACGTTGCTGTGGCCTCCCGTCTTCGAGTACCTGGCCGGGCACTGACGATCCCTGGAGAGGAGACCCTGCGAATGCGCCACCATCACACAATCCCAACCGTGGGCCTGCTGCTCTGGGGCCTCCTGCTGACCGTTCCCGTGGCCGAGGCTCAGGACGCGGTAAAGGCGATTCTCACCCCGCCCCCGCTGGTGCCACCCCCGGTTGACCGCGTGGGGCGGGCGAAGGTCGTCGTCACGCTGGAGACCACGGAGGCGAAGGGCGCCCTGGCCAACGATGTCGAGTACACCTTTACTCCGACACGCCCCTAGCGTCGGGGCTGCCCGGCTCCGGTAACGCGTCCCTGCTACCGTTCCCAAAGCCCTGTGACTGTCCCAGCGCCACACCGGGTGGGGCGCTCGCGCCCCAGCCGGGCGACCGCTCGAGATTCCCGCGGGTCTTCCTGCGGATGCGCAATCACTGAAAAACATTGATCAGGCAGTCTGCCTGACCCACGTCCGACAGGTGGCACCGGGCTTGCTGAAGGAACGGTAACCCTCGGTCCCAGAGCGAAGAGGAGGCCATGGTCGCGCGGATCGTTCCGACTAGGCTCGCGATCCTCGGCGAGGCGATGCAGGATTCTCGAAGCCTCGGGGCGGCATGATGAGGCCGCTCGACGAGCTCCTCCAGGAGGCGGTGACCTTCCACGGCCACCTCTGTCCCGGCCAGGTCCTCGGGGTGCGCATGGCGATCGCCGGCTGCCGCGAGCTCGCCGTCGTGGAGCCGAAGAGCATGCAGAAAAACCTGGTCGTCTTCGTCGAGATCGACCGCTGCGCGACCGACGCCATTCAGGCCGTCACCGGCTGCTCCCTCGGCCGGCGAACCCTCAAGCACGTCGACTACGGCAAGATGGCGGCCACCTTCGTGAATCTCGTCACCGGCGAGGCCCTGCGTGTGGTGGCGCGCGACGATGCCCGCGAGCTCGCCGCGGCCTATGCTCCCGGCGTGGTGGGCCCGCGCGAGGCCCAGATCGCCGCGTACCGGGTGATGCCCGAGGCCCAGCTCCTGCGCTTCGAGCCCGTGGTCGTCCTGCCCGGGTGGCTGGATCGGCGACGCGTCCGCGTCCCCTGCCAGCTGTGCGGCGAGGGAGTGAACTACGGCCGCGAGGTCCCGTCGAACGGGCTCACCGTGTGCCGGGCTTGCTTCGCCGGGGCGTACTACCTGCCGCGGGCTCCCGCCGCGCGCGCGGCTCCGACGACGGCCGGCACCCAACGCTCCCCCGGCCGGGGAGACGGGAGAACGGCATCCATCCGCCAGGACGAGGACCGCCGTCGCGCGATCCCCGGTGCCGAGGCGAGCAGGACCCCATGAGTGGAGTTCCCAAGGGGCTGAAGGTTTTGATCGTGGAAGACGAGGCGGACCTGGCGACGACCTGCGCCCGCCTGCTCCGGCGGATGGGGCACGTCCCGCTCGTCACGTTGAGCGGCCAGGAAGCTGTCGAGCTCATCGAGCGAGAGCATCCTGACCTGGTCCTCACGGACCTGCGCCTCCCGACGGTGGATGGCTTCGCGGTCTTGCGCCACGCCCGGCGGAGCGCGCGGAAGATCCCGGTGATCCTCTTCACCGCGTACACCTCTCAAGCGTCGCGGCAGCAAGCCCTGGAGCAGGGGGCCGCGGTGTACCTGCCCAAACCGTTCACCGCCGCCGGGCTCCACGCCGCCGTCGAGCAGGCGCTCGCTGGCGGCTCCGAGCGCCCTCGGGGCGGAGCGTGATCTCCGGCAGCTCCGTTGATCCGGCCTAAAGGAGGAGGTGGAATCCATGCTCGGTCCAAGCGGGGCAGTCATCATTGCTCTCGCCCTGATCACGGCGTTCGCGCTGTTGGTGATCGCGGCGCTTGGCGCGCTCCCCGGAGCGATCCGAACGGTCAGACGATCGTTCTGGTGCCCCTTCCTCGACCGGGGCGTGACGGTGGAGTTTCAGGAGGAGGCGTGGGACGGGACACCCGTGGGGGTGAACCGCTGCACGGCGTTCGCGCCGCCCAGCGCAATCACCTGCGAGAAGCGCTGCCTCCAGCTCAAGAAATTTCCCGCGGCGAGCCAGACGGCCGGGGCCGCGTAGGGGCGCCCGCTGCCGGGAGTACGAGCGCGGGCTTCGCCCGCGCAACCTCTGGGGGAGGTTCGGAAGGGGGGCGGAGCCCCCCTCCGAGGTCGCTGGCGTGTTCGCACTACGAAAATAAGCTGAAGCCCTTATTTACCGGCGAGTCAACCGGACCGATCCTGGCAACGAGGTCTCGTCGAGCGCACGAGGAGGGAAGCCATGAACAACCCTTGGTTCCTGCTCGCCGCCATCGTCGCAGTTGGTGTGGTCTATGTCCTTCTGCCGGTCGTCGTGGCGACGTTCCTCCAGTATCGCGCCAAACGGTCGCTCAGATGCCCGGAGATGGGCACGAACGCCGAGATGACCGTGGATGCGCGGAGAGCCGCGCTCACTTCCGCCGTCGGTCGTCCGCTCCTGAGGGTGAAAAGCTGCTCCCTCTGGCCCGAGCGGAACGAGTGCCGGCAGACCTGCCTCGGCCTTCCCGCCGAGGAGCCCGAGCCGCTGCGGCCGGCGCTCCTCTGATCCCGATCGCGGTCCCTCGTTTTTGAGGTGAGGCTGCCGCACATGGGGCGGGCTCACCCCACGTCGGCGAGATCTCCGCCCAGCATCTCGCCGTAATCTGCTGTTTTTTCAACCCTCTCCTCCCGGATGAGTCTGGCACTGGGGTTGCAGCCGGTTGTTGGGTAGCACCACGAGCGGAGGGAGGGCACGGCATGGAGATTTTGGCGGGCAGCGGTGATCCTGCGACGGCGGGTGCGATCGCGCCCCGGGCTCGGACCATCGCCCCGACCGCCGCAGGGTCGAGCTCGCCCGCCGGTGCCGCTCCATCCCCCGCTCGTGGTGATCAGGGAGAAGGGACGGCCTGACGAGAGCGATGATCGAGCGACGAGAGCTTGAACGCTATCTCGGCCGGGTGCTGGGCGCCCCTGTCGAGCTTCTGGCGCTCCGGCCACTCAAGGGCGCCATCGCCGAGGGCGACGACCCGAAGGCGTACGGCTACGGCATGCCCTTCGAGATCGAGTGCCTGGTTGACGGCGAGCCGAGGAAATTCGTCCTGTCGCGGGCCCGGCCGGAGCGTGGCTTCGGCCGTGACTACCCGGCGGACCGGGCGTGGAGCGCGCTCTGGGCCCATGGAGCCTACAACGTCTTCCCGCGCCACGTCACGAGCCACGACGTCGGCTTCCGCCGGAGGTCGGGAGAGATGGTGTCGGCCGGGGACGCCGTGGAGTTCTTCCAGCTCGTGGAGAAGGCCGAGGGTCAGCCGTACTGGCTCGACCTGGACCGGCTCCGCACGGAACCGGCTGCGGCGCGAGACCTGGCGCGGGTGGACGCGCTCGCCCGCTTCCTGGCGGGCGTCCACGCCAAGCGCCTGGACGCGCCGTGGCTCTACCACCGGCGTATCCGCGAGCTGGTCGGCCACGGCGAGTGTCTCATGGGAATCCTGGACAGCTATCCTCACCCGGACCCGCTGCTCCCGGCGGAGACCTGTGTGGCCCTGGAGCAGAGCGCGGTCGCCTGGCGCTGGCGCCTCCGGAGCTTCGCCCACCGGCTCGCCTCCGTGCACGGCGACTTCCATCCCTGGAACGTGCTCTTTCGAGAGGGGACGGACTTTTCGCTGCTGGATCGAAGTCGGGGCGAGTGGGGCGAGCCCGCCGACGACGTCGCGGCCCTCACCATCAACTACCTGTTCTTCGGTCTCCTCCGCGGGCCGGGGCTCGCCGCGCCGTTTCAGCGCCTGTTCGACCGGTTCTTCGAGACGTACCTGGATGCGAGTCGGGATCGCGAGCTCCTCCAGGTGCTCCCGCCGTTCTTCATGTTCAGGGCGCTCGTCCTCGCCCACCCGCTCTGGTATCCGACGGTGCCCGCGACGGCCCGGCTCGCCCTTCTCCGCTTCGCCCGCGCCATGGGCGAGCTGCTGCCGTTCGACCCCGGGGCCGTAGGCCGCACGCTGACGGGTGGGTTGTGAGCGCTGAGGAGAAAGCTATGGGGCAGAAGATCCCGAAGATCCTGGTGGCGCTCGATGGATCGCCGGGGAGCGAAGCGGTGCTTCCGACCGTCGCGGAGCTGGCGAGGGCCAAGGGCGCAAAGGTGTGCCTGCTCCACGTGGCGCCG
The DNA here is from genome assembly GCA_016209385.1 of Candidatus Rokuibacteriota bacterium. NCBI lineage: Bacteria > Candidatus Rokuibacteriota > Candidatus Rokuibacteriota bacterium. The sequence goes on along the minus strand of JACQWB010000292.1, from coordinate 13,773 downwards.
GTCGTGGACGCCGTGATCATGGACGGTCGCGTGATCGCGTACTCCGATCAGGAGACCGACCGGGTCGCGCAGGAGGTTCTGGCGTACCTCAAGAACGTCGCGGCTCAGCTGCCGGGAGTCGGCGTCGAGCTGGTCGTCCACTTCGGCGATCCGGCTGAGGAAATCGCCAGGGAGGCCGAATCCGGAGGCGCCGACCTCATCGCGCTGGCCACTCACCACTGGACCGGCGTCAGGCGACTCCTCAAAGGCAGCGTGGCCGAAAAGGTCGAGCGGACCACCGCAGTCCCCGTGCTCCTGGTTCGGTACGGAGTGAGCTTGGCCGCCTGAGGCCGAGGAGCGGATCGCGCGGTCCGGGCAGGAGGAACAAGGGAGGCGGCAATGAAACGGATCCTGGTTCCACTGGACGGATCGCTCCTCTCTGAGTCGGTCCTCCCCGTGGCCGAAGAATGGGCGAAGGAGGACGGGACCGAGGTGATCCTCCTCCGGGCGGTTGAGGCCCACCACGTCCGCGGTCCCGACGATGCCAGGGCGCAGATACGCTCAGTGGATGAGGGAGAGGCGTATCTGAGGGGTGTTGCCGACCGACTGGAGCGGCGGGGCATCCAGCAGGTTCGCTGGGCGATCTGGTACAGCGAACCCGTCTGGGCCATTACCGAAGCGGCCGGGGTGAACGCCGTGGATCTGATCGCCATGGCGACGCACGGCCGCGGCGGGCTGGGCCGCCTGGTGCTGGGGAGCGTGGCCGCGGGCGTGGTGCGCTCGGTCCAGGCGCCGGTGCTCCTCATCCGGGGCCAGTCAGCCTGGAAGCCATGGGCCGCGGGGAAGGTCCTGGTGCCGCTCGACGGGTCGGAGGCGTCCGAGGCCGTTCTCCCGGTCGTCGAGCGTCTGGCCGTGCCGCGCGGGCTGTCGATCGTGCTGGTCCAGGTGATCGACCCGCGCCCGTCCGCCGACCTCGACGACAGTTCCGTCAGGTTGGGTGAACGGATGGTCGAGCTGGCGACGCTCAGGCACCAGGAGGCCGAGCGCTATCTGGTCAAGGTCGCCGAACCGATGAAGGAGAAGGGTCTTCGGGTGGAGTGCGAGGTCCATCAGGGAAGCCCCGCCGAGACGATCGCGGCCTTCGCCGCACACGCGCGTGCAGATCTCATCGCCATGACGACGCACGCCCGGGGCGGCCTCGAGCGTCTCTTCTTCGGGAGCGTGGCCGAGGGGGTCCTCAGACACGCCTCGGTGCCTGTCCTCCTCCTCAAGGCCGGGCGCATCGAGCCATGATGCCGTCGAGGCAGTTGGAACAGCTCCGTCAGCGCCTCCTGGCCGAGCGCGAGCGGCTGCGCCGACGCATCGAGGGGATGGAAGGCCAGATGTCCGACCTCGGCGGCCCGCGCCCCATGGAGCTGGCGGAGAACGCCCAACACGAGGGGGGCTTCGCCGTCCTGACGGACCTGGACGAGCGGGGGTGGAGGGCCCTGGCCGAGATCGAGGAGGCGCTGGCCAGAATGGGCGCCGGCCGCTACGGGGTCTGCGAAGGGTGCGGATCGGCGATCCCGCGGGCCAGGCTCGACGCATATCCGGTCACGCGATTCTGCCTGGCCTGTCAGGCCGCGCGCGAACGCGGTCAACGAAGCGAGCGACGGCCTACCCGTGTCTGAGGCGAGTCCGGAGTGAGGAGAAGGAACTCGCGGGTTTGTGACGCGGGGGGCTCTTGAGGGGGTGAGGGACGTGTTCAATCTGCTTGCGGCCCTAGCCGTGCTCCTGTTGGTTGGACCGCTTCTGCTGATCGGGCTGGCGGGGCTCGTGCTCCTCGCCGCAGTGATCGTTCCGACCACTCCCCGCCGGCTGAAGGAGACCTTCTGGTGCCCCTGGGCGAGGCGGGTCGTCACCGTGGAATTCCTCGTGCCGCAGGGTGCGGCGCACCCGGCCGAGGTGGCGACCTGCAGCGCGTTTCCGAACTCTGAGCGCATCACCTGCAAACGACTCTGCCGGGACGCCGCGGAGGTTCGATGGGGCCTGTCGCGCGGGGTGTTTCCGCGCTGGGCCCTGACCGCGGGGGGCCCGGTCGCGTGGCGGCCGGCATCGAAGTGAACGGGCGTAACAGGCAGTGGAGCGGCGATCCTGAACGACGGGCGTTTTAGCCTCGTCTCTTCGGCGCTGAGGCGCCGTCACTTCTGGTGCGCGCTGAGCCGGCGGGACGTGGAAGTCGAGTTCGAGGAGCGCGGGCTTGACGGGCTCAGGCACCAGGTGGGGGTGAAGAGCTGCACCGCCTTCGACCCGCCGACCGCCGTCGCCTGCAGGCGTCTCTGCCTCGAGCCGGGCTACCGCCGCCAGTGGGACACGCCCCTGCCAGTCCTGACCCGGAGGCAAGGCCCCCAGAAGCTCGTCTGTGCATCTCGTTGCGCTCCTGAGAAGGGCGCTGCGCACCCGAGCCACCCCCGTCCTTCTTTCCCTCTTTTCCGCTCGTCCCCAAAACCGTTTTCCCGCAAATAGATAAGAGTCGGGCTGTCAGCCGTAGCGGCTGGCACGGCTATTGCCCCTGGAGCCCGATGACCCCCGAGGTGTGTGAGCGGAGGAGTCAAAAGGAGGAACCAGCATGAACAGCATGGGGCGGTGGCAACTCGCTCTCGTAGGAGGCCTGATCGGGCTCCTGCTCTTTGCGTGGGGGCTTGGGCCTGCCCAGGCGCAGTCGGTGAAAGAGTTCCTCTTGGTCACCGGCGAGTGGCAGTGGAAGGCCAAGCCCGGCGAGGCCCCCGTGGTGGACCGGAGCCGAGGATCGGTCAACGTGATGACGCGGTACACCTACGATCCCGGCTTCGTGGTGGTCAACAAGGGGGACACGGTGGTCCTGACGATCCACAATCTGAAGGGGGACCACCACATCGTGGATCTCCCGGCCTTCGGCATCAACGAGGTGAAGATCGTGCGCGGGGAGGAGCGGAAGTTCACCTTCAAGGCGGACAGGAGCGGCCTCTTCAAGATCGACTGCAAGAACCACGTGAGCCCCGAGAAAGAGGGGCCGATGACCGCATACCTCGTGGTCCTCGACCGGTAGGCAAGAAGGGAGCGGGCCATGGATCGGCCAGTGGTCATCCTGAGCATTCTGGCTGGCCTGGTCGCGCTCCTCGGCCCGGTGGGAGCCGACGCTCAAGACGCCTACCGGGAGCGGGCCGTGACCAACGGTGCCGCCATCTCGGGGGAAGCGATTCACGCCGGTGCCCCGCCGGGCCCCTTCGTCATCTGGGTGAAGAAGGACGCTGAGGTCTTTGGTGAAAAGGTGCCCGATGACCGCCTTGTGGTCTCGCAAGCCGGAAAAATCAAGAACGTCGTGGTGGCGCTCGAGGGAATCCGTGAGGGAAAACCCTGGCCCAACCACCGCCCTCAGCTTTTCAACAAAGGGGGGCGCTTTCTCCCGCACGTCCAGGTCGTCAAGACGGGGGTCCAGTTAGAGATCATCAACCGCGATCCTGTGCTGCATAACACCCACGGCTATCAGGACCGTCGGACCGTGTTCAACCTGGCCCAGCCGAACCAGGATCAGATCATCAAAAAGCCGCTCAAGCGGCCCGGTCTTGTGGACATCATGTGCGACGCCCATGACTGGATGAGCGCCTGGATCGTCGTATCGGACCATCCGTACGTCGCGATCACCGGCGAGGACGGTGCCTACGCGATCGCGAACATCCCGCCCGGCGCCTACATGCTCACGGCTTGGCACGAGAAACTGGGGCGCCAGCAGGTCCAGGTGACCGTGAAGGCCGGAGAACAGAAAAAGGCGAACTTCGCGTTCCCCGCCAAGTAGAAACGGTTTTCGGCGTCGTCACCACGGTCCGTCCTCTCCTCTTTGCTCTTCTACTAGCGGTGCGAGCTGGTCTTTGTCGCAGGGCCATGCCCCCTGGCGCCCGATTAGGCGCAAAGGCTATGATTGGAGCGGAGACGGTTTGAGAGAGAGCATGGGCCAGCGGTTCTTCCAGCGCTTTTCGCTGCTGAGCGCCGGACTGTGGGTGGGCGTCGCCCTCATCCTCGGCACCAGCGTGACCTACCTCGTCGAGCAGAAGATGCTGGAGCAGGCCACGCTTGCGTCCCTCGACTACTTCAAGAACCTGGCGCGCTTCATTACGACGAAAGAGGAGTTCGTTAAGCTGAGGACCGGGCCAGAGTACGAGGCCTTCGACCGGCTGATCAAGGAGGACTTCTTCACTTCCCACGTGGTGACCATCAAGATCTACGACCGCTCGGGCACCACCATCTACCACTCGCGGAGGCCGGAGTTCGTCGGCCGGGCCTTCCCCGACAACCGGCCCCTCCAGAAGGCCTTCCTGGGCGAGACCGTGGTGGGCCTGTCCGACCTCAAGGGTTCGGAGCACCTCGCCGAACGGCAGGCGGGGTACTCGCGGCTCTTCGAGGTCTACATCCCGATCTTCCTGGAGGGCACGAACCGGGTCATCGGGGCCTACGAGATCTACAGCCCCATCGACCCGCTCTACCAGAAGGTCCAGACCCTGCGGCTCTCGGTCTGGGGCGCGGTGATCTTCGGGCTGATCCTGCTCTACACCACGCTGTCCCTCACCTTCCGGCGAGCTTCACGGACCATCCTGGAGCAGAACCGGGCTCTCGAACGCACCGCGGCAGAGCTCCGCGCCGCCTACGAGGATCTCAAGCGGACCCAGGCGCAGCTCGTCCAGAGCGAGAAGCTGGCCTCCACCGGCCGGCTGGTGGCGGGGATGATTCACGAGATCGGCAACCCGCTGGCCTCGGTGCTCGGGCTTCTCGAGCTCCAGCTTCTCTGTAGAGGGAGCGCCCAGGACCGGGCTGAGTGCCTGGACCGAACCGAGCGACTGGCCGGCGAGATCGCGCGCCTCCGGGGTCTCCTCCGGAGCCTCCTCGACTACGCGCGCCCGGGTCCCTCTCAGGCTGTGCCCCTGGACGTGAACGACCTGGTGGAGAAGTCGCTGGTCTTCGTGCTCTCCCAGAAGGAGTTCGCGTCGCTGACCGTCGACAAGGATCTTGCCCCGAGCCTCCCTCCCGTGGTGGCGGACGAATCGCTGCTCCAGCAAGTCCTCGTCAACATCCTCTTGAACGCGGCTCAGGCCTCTGCGCCCGGGGGATCGATCAGGGTGACGACGCGGGATGAGAACGGCGAGGCGGCATCGAAGGGAGGTCACGCGGTGGGGCGCGTGTTCCAGGCCGGGGCGCGGGCCGTGACGATCGCGATCGCGGACAGCGGGCGCGGGATCGCGCCGGAACACCTCGAGCGGATTTTCGAGCCGTTCTTCTCGACGAAAGCGCGGGGGGAAGGAGCGGGGCTGGGCCTGGCGATCTGCCACAGCATCATCGAGCTGCTCCACGGCGCTCTGGTGGTCGATCTGCCGCCGGCGGGTGGCACGGCGTTCCGCATTGTCCTGCCGCCGGGCGCCGCGGTCCCGCTCACCGTCGGGAGGGCCGGCCATGCCTGAGGCGCGGGAGCGGATCCTCGTCGTTGACGACGAGGAGAACATGGTCCACTTCCTGAGCAAGCTCCTCCGCGGCGAGGGGTTCGAGGTCGAGGGGGTGCGGACGGGGGAGGCCGCCCTCGAGCGGCTGCGGGCCGGTCCCTTCGAGTTGGTGCTCACGGATCTGAAGCTGCCCGATACCGACGGGATCGGGATCCTCAAGGTAGCCCGGGAGCTCCACCCCGAGACCGTGGTGATTCTCATCACGGCCTACGGCACCATCGAGTCCGCCATCGAGGCCATGCGGGCGGGGGCCTACGATTACGTGACGAAGCCGTTCCGGGCCACCGAGATCCTCCAGGTGGTGGAGAAAGCCCTGGAGCGGGTGCGCCTCCGCCGCGAGGTCATCCAGCTCCGGCAGGCCGTGGAGGCGCGCTTCGGCTTCGCGAGCCTCGTCGGGAAGAGCGCCAAGATGCAGGAGGTCTATACCCAGATCGAGAAAGTCGCGGCGGCCCGTGGTGCCGTCCTCATCCAGGGCGAGAGCGGAACCGGGAAGGAGCTGGTGGCCAAGGCCATCCACTTCAACAGCCCCAGGAAATCGGGGCCGTTCGTGGTGATCGACTGCGGGGCGATCCCGGAGGCCCTCCAGGAGAGCGAACTCTTCGGCCACGAGCGGGGCGCCTTCACGGGTGCCGTCGCCACGAAGAAGGGTCTCTTCGAGGAGGCTCACGGAGGAACGCTCTTTCTGGACGAGGTAGCGGAGCTGGCCTCGGGGCTCCAGGCCAAGCTCCTCCGCGCGCTCCAGGACGGGGAGATCCGGCGCGTCGGGGGAACCAGGGCGCTTCACGTGGACGCCCGGATCATCTGCGCCACCAATCGCGACCTCGCCACAGAGGTCCGGGAGGGGACGTTCCGCGAAGATCTCTTCTATCGCCTGAACGTCTTTCCCATCTTTCTCCCGCCGCTGCGGGAGCGACGGGAAGACCTCCCTCTGCTGGTCGATCACTTCCGCGATCGCCTCGCCCCGGATGGCGGGAGGCCGCCCAAGCGGCTCTCCCCCGAGGCGCTCCGGGCCATGATGGCCTACCCGTGGCCGGGCAACGTCAGGGAGCTGGAGCACGCCATTGAGCGGGCGGCGCTCCTGAGCGAGGGCGAGGAGGTCACCGTCCGCGACCTGCCGCCGGAAATCCTCGCGCCCAAGGACGAGCTGACCGTGATCCTGCCGGACTCCGCCGTGAGCTTCAAGGAGACCCTGGGGCGCCTGATCCGGGAGGTGGAGGCGAGGCTCATCCGCCGCGCGCTCGGGCAGTCGGGAAACAACCGGACCGAGGCGGCCCGGCTCCTCGGCATCAGCCGGCGGGCCCTGCTCTATAAGCTCAAGGCCTACGGCCTCGGGCGGTCGTAAAGGACCTTGAGTCGTAAAGGACCTTGAAGGGTTATCGTAAAGGACCTTGAAGGGTTATGAGTATGGTGGTATGGTCCCAGTATGGTAAAGATGACGTTCACCCTCGACCTGGAGACCGTGGAGCAACTGCGGCGCGCCGCGGCCCGGCTCGCCCGGCCACAGAGCCACGTGGTGCGCGAGGCCATCCGGGAGTACGCTGACCGGATCGGCAAGCTCAGCGAGCAGGAACGGCTTCGCCTGCTTCAGGTCTTTGACACCGTGGTGCCGGCGATTCCTTCCCGGCCTCTCGCTCAGGTCCAGGCTGAGCTGGCTCACCTCCGAGCGGCTAGGCGCCGGAGAGGCAGGGGGCGCCGGGTGCCAGCCCGGTGATCCACCTTGATACCTCAGTGCTCGTCGATGCCCTCACCGGGCCCAAGCGGTCAGCTCCCCAGCTCCGGACGTGGATCGAACGAGGAGAGCGGATCCTGCTGAGCGCGCTGGTGCTCTACGAGTGGCTTCGCGGGCCACGCCTCCAGGAGGAGATCGAGGCCCAGGAAGCGCTCTTCCCGCAGGAGGCAGCCGTGCCCTTCGGCCCTCGGGAGGCGCTCCTCGCCGCCGACCTCCACCGGACCCTCCGCCGCCCGCGCGGACGGGAGCTGGACCTCGCCGTAGCCGCCTGCGCGCTGGCGCATGGCGCCGCGCTCTGGACCCTGAACCGGGAGGACTTCCGGGATATTCCCGACCTCACGCTGGTTTGATCCTACAAGTTCAAGGCCTACGGCCTCCGGCGGCCATAAGAGCGTGTCGGAGTAATGCCCTTCGAGCGCGGGCTTCGCCCGCGCAATTAACTCGGGCCTCGCCTCGTGGCTCTCCTCGCCTGCGGCTCGTCGGCAGCCCCTCGGCTCGAACTGCCTCGCCTGGGGGAGGCCTCGGAGGGGGCCGTCGAGGCCTCCTCCGATTGTCATAAGGTCCCACGAGTACCCCACTGTCGCAGGTTTGCCCCAGCCTGAGCCCCCATCCGTTCGCTGGCCAAACGCTGCAGTCGGGCCCAACCCCTTGAAATTACGCGAGAAAGCGCTAAAGCCATCTGGCAAGGTCTTTGCGGAGTCAGTCTTGAAGATGATCAACATCAACAAGCTTTTTCCGCGGCTCTCGATCCGGGCCAAGCTGGTCGTCGCTTTCTGTCTTTTCGGGGTGGTTCCCGTCGCGGTCGTGGGGGGATACGGCGCCGCCCACTCCTTCCGCCTTCTTAACGACGTCATTCATGATCGCCTGAGAGATGGGGTGCTCATGAAGGCCGAGGAGATCCAGCGCTTTCTCGACGAGGTGCAAGGGAACGGCCTCTTCCTGAGCCGCCTCCCCACCCTTCAGGCCCTCATCGACCTCCCGCCACGAGCCCGCGAGGAGCGGGGGCGTCTGGTCTTCCGCCTCGGCCAGGAGTTCCTATCCTTCTCCCGCTCCCATCCGGCCTACTACCAGATCCGATACATTGATGAGCGCGGGAGGGAAATCGTCCGAGCCGATTTCGACGAGAAGAGTCACGGCCTTGTGCCGCCCGATCGCCTTCAGGATAAACAGGATCGCTACTACTTCAGGGAGGCCATGACGACCCCCCCTGGGACTATCTACGTCTCCCCCATGGACCTCAACATCGAGCGGGGAGCGGTAGAGGTCCCCCACAAGCCTGTGGTCCGTTACGCAATGGCCCTGCAGACCGGCAGGGGAGAGCCGCGGGGGATCATCATCCTCAACCTTTACGCGTCCCACATCCTGCGTCGGGTCCTGGCTCTCGGTCAGGAGATGGGGGACGTCTCCCTGGCCAGTTCCGCCGGTTTCTACCTTTCGCGCTCGGAATGGATTCGCGCCGACCGAGATTCGTTTGGCTCGAGCAACCCTCCCTTTCCCTCCTGGTTGGCTTCTTATTCGGAGCGGCTCCGGTACGGCCAGGATTTCTCAGGCCTGAGACGAGAGCAGCAGCTCTCTAAGGACTTCACTCCGGACCTGTCGGCCACCATCCTCGGGGGGCACGCAGGAACCGTTGTGGAGCCCGGCCTCCGGGGCAGGATCGTGGCCTTCGTCCCGATATTCCCGCGTCGGGACCGTCAAGGAGAGTTTTGGGTCCTCACCCATGCTTACCGCAAGACCGAAGTCCTCTCCTCCATCCGCTCGCTTCAGGTTTTGATACTGGTACTGGGTGGAGGTGTCCTCGTCGTCGCTCTCGTGCTGGGCGTGGCGGCTGCCCGCCAGTTCACGCGTCCGATCACCGAGCTGATCCGCGGTGCCGAGGCCGTCGCCCAGGGAGAGTTTGATCGCCCCATCCGGGTAGAGACCAACGACGAGATCGAGGATTTAGCCGACCAGTTCAACCGGATGGCCGGTCACCTCAAGGAGCACGAGCAGGGGCTGCTGGACGCGCGGGCGCGGGCTGAGCGAAAGACTCGGGAGGCCCAGGCCCTCTCCCGGATCGGAACCGAGATCTCCCGCCTCCTCTCGCTCACCCAGGTCCTCCAGCTCGTGGTGGAGAAGGCCCGAGAGCTCCTCCAGGGCGACGTCGCCATCCTCTGCCTGGAAGAACCCGGGGTGGGGCTCAGAGTCGGCGCCGCGAGCGGGCCTCCGGAAGCCCTCTCGCTCCGCCCCGGAGAGCCGCTGGACGCTATCGCGTGCGTGAAGGTCGGATTCCCGGAGGCCCTCTGTCCCGTCGCCCACGGCGTCCGGCTCCCTACCCACGTCGCCGTTCCCCTCAAGAGCGGTGAACGCGTGGTGGGGAACCTCTGCGTGGGGTACTGGGTCGCGCGCCCCGTCAGCCAGGACGAATTGGAGTTCCTCGACGGGCTCGCCAACCAGGCCGCCATCGCCATCGAGAACGCCCGGCTCCATCGGCAAGTCCGGGACCTCGCCGCGCTGGAGGAGCGGGAGCGGATCGGGCAGGTCCTGCACGTCGGCGTCATCCAGTCGATCTATGCCGCGGGGCTCGGCCTCGAGGAGTGTGTGCGGCTCGCCGAAGAGGATCCGCGGGAGGTCGCGCCCAAACTGGAGGCGGCCATCGACAGCCTGAACACGGTGATCCGCGACGTCAGGAACTACATCGTCGGGCTCCAGCCCGAGGAGCTCCGGGAACGGGGACTGAGCCGCTCCCTGGCCGACCTCGCCCGCGGGCTGGCCCTCAACGCCCTGCTCCACTCTGAGCTTGAAGTGGAGCCGGGGGTCGACGAGTCTCTCACTCCTGAGCAGAACGGGCACCTCTTCCACATCTGCCGGGAGGCCCTCACGAACGTGGTCAAACATGCCAGGGCCTCCCGGGTCGCGCTGACCATGGAACGGGGGAGCGGGATCCTCTTCCTTACGGTCAAGGACGACGGGGTTGGCTTCGAGCCCGAGCAGCATGACGGCGGGGGGCGAGGGCTTCGCAACATGGGGGAGCGGGCGCGGCGTCTGGGAGGGTCGCTCAGCATCGAGAGCGCGCCAGGGCAGGGGACCCGGATCACCTTAGAGGTCCCACAGGAGAATGCATGAGCGGCAGGAAAATCGCAGTCCTCCTCGTGGACGACCACGAGGTGGTGCGCGTCGGCCTCCGCTCTCTCCTGGCCAGGGAGCGGGGCATCGAGGTCGTCGGCGAGGCCGGCAACGCCGCCGGGGCGGTGGCCCAGGCGGCCCGCCTTCGGCCTGACGTGGTGGTCATGGACGTGAGGCTTCCGGACCGGAGCGGCGTGGAGGCCTGCCGGGAGATCCGGAGTGCGGATCCCGCGATCCAGGTGATCATGCTCACCTCCTACGCCGACGACGAGGCCGTCTTCAACTCCATCGTCGCGGGAGCCTCTGGCTACCTCCTCAAACAGATCCGGGGGCAGGAGCTGCTCCGCGCCATCGAGACTGTGGCGGCCGGGCAATCTCTCCTCGATCCGGCCGTGACCCAGAAAGTCCTGGAAAGGATGAAGCGTCTGGCTTCCGGGCGCCAGCCTGACGAGATCGCCGCGCTCTCGGCTCAGGAGCGGAAGGTGCTGGCCCTCGTCGCCGACGGGAAGACCAACAAGGAGATCGCGGGGGCCTTGGGGCTCAGCGACAAGACCGTGAAGAACTATCTGTCCCACGTCTTCGAAAAGCTCAACCTCTCACGTCGTGCGGAGGCCGCCGCCTTCTTCGCCCGCCGTCGCTCCCCGCTTTCTGACCCGCTCCCGTAGGGCCATCTGGCCCTAGTCCCTGCAGGGTCAAAAAACTTCACGCCGTTCCCCTTCCGGCACTTTTCCCGCGCTCGCGGTCGGTCGAAACTAGCAGTCGATAGTACAAATGGAACCGTCTGTGACAGTGGTGGTCGTCGATGGCAACCCTGGGACACGGCAGGAAGTGATCCGGCGACTCGGGCAGGTTTCGGGGATCTCGGTGGTTGGGGAAGCGAGAGAGCCTGGCGAAGCCCTGACGGTGGTCGGCGACCGACGGCCTGACGTGGTCATCACGGATCTCCGGCGGATCGCTCCCGACGGAGCGGAATTCCTGGGCCGGCTGGCCAGAGCGGCCCCGCGCGCGGGGATCGTGATCCTCACCGCGTACCTCACCGAGCGAGAGCGGGCCGACCTGACGCGGGCCGGAGCCGGGGCGATCCTCCTCAAGGAGATCGACTCCGCGACACTCGTCAGGACGATCCGAACGGTCGCCGCCCGAGCGGCGGCTGAGGAAGGGAGGTCAGAGGCGTGAAAGGGCTCAGCGCGGTCGTGCTGGTGGGTCTGCTGGCGATCCCCTCTGCGGGCGCCGCTTACGAGGTGGCGCCGGTGGCAGACGGCGGAAGCGTGGCGGGGAGAGTTCTCTTCAAAGGCGCGCCGCCGTCCCCCAAGCGGATGCTGATCGCCAAGAACAAGGAGGTCTGCGGCGAGGGGTACCGTGAGATCGTGGAGGTGGCCGTTAACAGCGGCGCCCTCGCGAACGCCGTCGTCGTCATCGACGGCATCGCCAAGGGCAAGGCCTGGGTGGAGGCGCAGCAAAAGCCTCTCCTGGACCAGAAGGGGTGCCGGTTCATCCCCGGGATGATGGTGGTCCTCAAGGGAGGGGACCTCGACATCCTGAACAGCGACCCGGTCCTCCACAACATTCACACGTACGAGATCATCGGCTCGGCCCGCCGAACGATCTTTAACTTCGGCCAGCCGAACCAGGGGCAAAGGCTCACCAAGCCGATCAACGTCCGTCGGGGGGAGTGGGTCAAGGTGGAATGTGACGCCCACGACTTCATGCATGCCTGGATGTTTGCGGCCCCGTCCCCGTACGTGGCCGTGACCCGGGAGGACGGGAGCTTCGCTATCGCTGACATCCCGCCGGGGAAATACAGGGTCCGCGCGGTCCACCCGGTCCTGGGCGTGACCGAGGGCGAGGTCACCGTCCCGGCCAAGGGAAAAGCGGAGATCACCTTCGAGTTTCAACCCAGGTGAGGCAGCGGTCATGGGGGCCGGCTCCTCCGCTTCGTGGGCCTGCCGGGCGGCGCTGTTTCCGGATCCGCCGCGGATGATTCCGCACGCCCGTCTCCTGAACGTCGTGTGTCGAACGGTCCACCTCGCTGCCTTCGGCCTCGTGCTCGGAGGCCACGCCTGGGGTATCGAAGCCGACCGCCTTCTTCCACCGCTCTGGATAACCATAGGAAGCGGCGTGGCCCTCATGGCCCTCGAACTCCTCGCCAGTGCTCACTGGCTTCTGGAGGGAAGGGGCCTCATGGTGCTGCTCAAACTGGGGCTCTTGCTTCTCGTCCCGCTCGCGTGGGAGCACCGGCTCCCGATCCTGCTGGCCGTCGTCGCGGTCGCCTCGGTCGGCTCGCACATGCCGGCCCGCTTCCGTCATGCCTCGCTGCTCTCGGTCGGATTGGCGGTCACGGCAAGACTGGGGGGCGCGCCCGCCCCTGGGGTCGGTTGCGGTCAACTCGCGTCAACCGGCCTCTTCGGCAAAGGAGAAAGGCCATGAACAGGCTCTTCCGAATGGGCGGTCTGATGGCGACGGTCGCCTTCGCGCTCATGATCGACGAGGCCATGGCTGAACCGCTGGCCCCGCTGCCGGCGCTGGAGCCACCCAAGAAGGAGCAGGTGGAGCTAGGGAAGCTCCTCTTCTTCGATCCCCGCCTCTCCGGCGATGCCTCGATCTCCTGCGCCACCTGCCATGATCCGAAGAAGGGCTGGGGGGATGGCAAGGCGCTGTCCACGGGCTATCCGGGGAGCGAGCACTTCAGGAACAGCCAGACCATCCTGAATGCCGCTTACTACAGGCGGAACTTCTGGGACGGCAGGATGGACGGCCGTGATCTCCCGACGCTGGTGCGCGACCACCTGACCGAGGCTCATTTCATGCAGGTGGATGGCCGCCTTTTCGCTGAGCGCCTGAAACAGGTGCCCGAGTACGAGGAGCTGTTCAGTAAGGCCTTCGGCGGCGAGCCGACCTTTGGCCGGACGCTCAACGCCGTGACAGCGTTCGTGAAGACGATCGCCTCGCGAAACGCCCCGCTCGATCGATACCTCAAGGGGGAGACCTCCGCGCTGAACGCCGAGGCCCAGGAGGGGATGAAGCTCTTTCAAGGCAAGGCGGGCTGCGTCCAGTGCCATGGCGGAGCGCTCCTCTCTGACCAGAAGTTCCACGCGCTGGGAGTTCCGGACAACCCGAAGCTCTTCGAGGAACCCCTCCGCCACATCACCTTCAGGCGCTTTATGAAGACCCTCGGGACCCCCAACTACGACAACCTGAGAGAAGATATCGGGCTGTACGCGGTGACCAAAGAACCGGGAGACCGCGGCAAGTTCAGGACACCCTCGCTCCGGGAGGTCGCGCTCACTGCCCCCTACATGCATAACGGCGTCTTCGCCACCCTTGAGAGCGTGGTGGAGCTCTACAACCGGGGCGGCGGGATCCACCCGAACAAGAGCCCGCTTCTCAAGCCGCTCGGCCTCACCGATGCCGAGAGGAAGGGGTTGGTGGAGTTCCTGAGGAGCCTTTCCGGAG
>JACQWB010000291.1 GCA_016209385.1 Candidatus Rokuibacteriota bacterium | reverse complement strand
GAACAAAGAGGTGCTCTGGGGGTCCATGGTCAAGCAGACCATGATCCGGAAGAACCCCGCCTTCAACGAGTCCTACTACGGCTACTCCACGTTCTCGAAGCTCCTGGAGGACGCCTCCAAGCACAAGGTCGTCTCCCTGGAGCGGGACGCGAAGAGCGGCACCTACATCATCACGTCCCTCGCGGAAGAAGGCCGCGCCGCCTGAGCCGCGCCCCGCACGACCCGGGCGAGGGGTTAGAGCAGGCGGCCAAGCGGCTCCGCTTCGCCGAGGTGGTGGTGGCGGGCGGGTTCCCGGAGGAGGCGTTGCGTCCGCTCCGGGAGGCGCTCGGGTGGGGGCTCACCGCGAGCCTCGCGCTGGTCAAAGACCGGGAGCCGGGCCCTGACCTTCCCCCGTCGCGGGAGGTGGAGACCGATCTGGTGGAGGCCGGGCGACTGCCGGAAGAGCTGGCGTTGCGCCTGTCCCGCGTCAGCGAGCTGACCGAACCACCTGACGGCGACACCCCGCTACCGCAGCCGTCGACGAAGACCCTGGCGACGCTGGTGGCGGCGGTGCGCGAGCTCATCGAGGCGGGAGAGCAGCAGGTGATGGCCAAGCAGCTGTAGCTATAATCTGTAGCTATAATACAGTTGTGGCTGAACCGATTCAGGGTACGCTCATCGAGCAACTCCGAAGGGACCACATGCACTCCCGCGACATCGCGGTAGTTCTCGAATCCGTGCGTCACCGTCTGGCGCAGCAGGGCATTCCGTTCGCGGTGATCGGGGCGCTGGCTCTCCGGTACTATGGCTACGTCCGTCACACGGAGGACATCGATATTCTCACGACCCGCGAGGGGCTCGACAGGATCCATGCCACGCTCGTCGGACAGGGCCTCGCACCCCGGGGGCCGGGGCTGCGGAAGAGCCTGCGCGAGACGGATCACCAGGTGAACATCGACATCGTGACCTGCGGGGAGCGTGCCGGTTCATCGGAGAGCCCCATTGAGTACCCTCCGCCGGACTCCGCCGCCTTCGTTGACGTCGGCGGGCTGCGGCTTCCAACCCTCGAGGCGCTCGTCGAGTTCAAGATCGCTAGCGGCGTGTGGGGCCACCGTGTGCAGGATCTGGCCGACGTGCAGCGGCTCATCCGCATCAATGGGCTCACGGAGGCATTCGCGGAGCGCATCGCCCCGACGCTCCGCGAGAAGTTCCTCGATCTCCTGCGCGAGTCGCGCCTGGAGCGCGACCTGGAATAGCGGCGCGGCTGCAGTCGAGGGTGCCGGACTTGGGGGGCCGCCTGGATCGCGAAGCCGCGCTTCCGCGAACCGTTCTCCAATCACTGCGCGTGAGAGGACGTCTCCAAGCACAAGGTCATCTCCCTGGAGCGGGACGCGAAGAGCGGCACCTACATCATCACGTCCCTCGCGGAGGAAGGCCGCGCCGCCTGAGCCGCGCCTGGAATGCCCTTCGAGCGCGGGCTTCGCCCGCGCAACCGAGTCCTGGGGGAGGCCTCGGAGGGGGCCGTCGAGGCCCCCTCCGATTGTGCTACCGGGCGATCAGCAGCCTGTCGATCGACAGCGCTCCGGCCCCGCCGACCAGCACCGCCAGCGCCATCCCGATCAGGGCCAGGTTCATCTCGATGCCGTGCCCCTTCCCCTGCTCGAGCGACCAGTTCAGAAAGAAGCCATTGCGCCAGTGGACCTTGGCCATGGCCACCAGCATGTCCACGATGAGTCCCAGCGCGGCGAGGCGGGCGAGGAAGCCGACCAGCACCCCCAGCCCGCCGAAGCACTCGGTGAGCGCGGCCAGTACGGCCAACGCGGGAGGGATCCGGAGGGCCTGCTGGAAGTAGCCGATGGTCCCCTTGAGGCCATGGCCGCCGAACCAGCCGAAGAGCTTCTGGGCCCCGTGGGCGAAGAAGATCACGCCGAGCGCCAGCCGCACGATCAGTAGGGACCAGGAGGGGTAAGTCCCGAGCACCAGATCCATAACGCGCCTCCTCTGGGTCTGGTTGCGTCCGGTTGAGCCCTCGGGTATTCTGCTGGCCGAAGTGTAGCATATCCGCGCTGCGAGCACTCCCAGCGATGACGCCGCACGCAAGCCGCACGATCGGGCTCTGGACCCTGCTTGCCCTGCTGGGCGCCGGGGTCTGGGTGCTCCTCGTCCTGCTGCCGGGAAGAACCACACCCCAGAGTTTCACGATCACGCTCAACCCGGTGATGAGCCGGGGACCACTGGCCGCTCCGGTGACGATCGTGGAGTTCTCCGACTACCAGTGACCCTTCTGCAAACGGGTCCAGCAGGTGCTGGACCGGATTCTGAAGGAGTATCCGACCCAGGTCCGCCTGGTCTTCAAGGACTTCCCGCTCGACTTTCACGCGCTGGCGCGGCCGGCCCACGAGGCGGCGCGCTGCGCCGGCGAGGCGGGCAAGTACTGGGAGTACCACGACCGGCTCTTCGCGGCCCAGCCCGAGTTCGCGCGCGACGACCTGATCCGCTACGCCGCTGAGCTGGGCATTCCCCGCGAGGGCTTCGTTCAGTGCCTGGAGAGCGGGCGCTTCCGGGCGCTCATCGAGGCGGACGTGGAGGAAGGGCGCCGGATCGGCATCCGCGGAACCCCCACGTTCTTCATCAACGGCCGCCCCCTGGCGGGCGCGGCCCCCTACGAGGCGTTCCAGGAGCTGATCGAGGAGGCGCTGCGGCGATAACGGTTCCCGGCGCTCCGGGACGACCGGCTCCCGAGCGGGAGGAGCGACGATGGCCGAAATCCAGGGAATCGGCGTGACCCACTATCCCGGGCTCGCGATGCCCGATGCCGACATGTCGGTCTTTCTCCGCCGGACGCTGACGAGCGAGAAGGTCCCCGCGGCGCTCAAGGACCCGCGGAACTGGCCGCCGCCGATGCGTGCCGAGTGGGGCGACGACCAGGGGGCTCAAGCCGCGGCGAAGCACCGCGAGCGGCTCGGCGAGGCCTTCCGGCACGTCCGCCGGGAGCTCGACGCATTCAACCCCGACTTCGTGCTGATCTGGGGCGACGACCAGTACGAGAACTTCAGGGAGGAGATCGTACCGCCCTTCTGCGTGTTCATCCTCGACGAGGTCGCGTGCACGCCCCTGGCCCACACGTGGGGCGCCGCGGCGAACATCTGGGGGGAGCCACCCGACAAGGTCTTTACCTACAGGGGCCACCCGGCCGGTGCCCGGCATCTGACGCGGCGCTTGATCGAGGCGGGTTTCGACATCCCGTACGCGTACACGGTACGCGATCCCCGGGGGCTCGCCCATGCCTTCGTGAACACGCTCCTCTTCCTCGACTATGACCGGCGCGGGTTCTCCTACCCCGTGGTGCCGTTTCACGTGAACTGCTACGGGTCGAGCCTCGTCCGGAGCCGGGGCGGGACCATCGTCCCCGGTGGGGAGCGCGAGGAGCCCGATCCGCCGGCCCCGTCGGCCAAGCGCTGCTTCGAGGTGGGACGGGCGACGGCGCAAATTCTGCGGGCGAGCCCGTGGCGCGTAACCGTCATCGGCTCGTCGAGCTGGTCCCACGCCTTCCTGACCGAGAAGAACAGCTGGCTCTACCCCGACATCGACGCCGACCGGCAACTCCTCGAGCAGCTCAAAGCGGGTCGGTACGCGGCGTGGGCCGGGCGGAGTCTCGCCGAGATGGAAGCGGCCGGGCAGCACGAGGTCCTGAACTGGGTCTGCCTCGCGGGCGCGATGGCCGAGCTGGGCCGAGCCGCCCGCATCGTGGACTACGTGGAGACCTGGGTCTTCAACTCCAACAAGTGCTTCGCAATCTTCCCGCCCGTAGGGTGCTAGAATGGGCCATGGACGCGGGCCTCATGAGCGCCGAGCCGGCCGACCTGCCTATCGAGGAGCTCTCCAAGTACGAGCCGGTCATCAACCTGAAGGCGGCCAGGGCGCTTGGCCTGACGATCCCCCGCGAGAAGCTCCTCCGCGCGGACAAGGTGGTCCAGTGAGCCGGCGGGAGGCTGGACGCCGTGGCATCCCTGCGTAGGCCGCCGGGCCGCCTCTTCTGGAAGTACCTCATCCGCTTCGCCGCCCTGGTCACCGGAGCGCTGGCGGTCAGCGGCGGCATCGAGATCTATTTCTCCTACCAGGAAAACAAGGCGGCCCTCGCCCGGATCCAGCGGGAGATGGCGCAGGCCGCGGCCTCCAAGATCGAGCAGTTCATCAAGGACATCGAACTCCAGATCGGCTGGACGACGCGGCCCCGCGCGGCGACCCTCGACCAGCGGCGTTTCGACTACATCAGGCTGCTTCAGCAGGTGCTGGCGGTGACCGAGGTCAGCCAGCTCGACGCCTCCGGCAAGGAGCAGCTCCGCGTCTCCCGCCTGGCGATGGACGTCGTCGGGAGCCAGGCGGATTACTCGCGGGACCCGAAGTTCCTGGAAGCCGGCGCGGGGCGGACCTACTTCAGCCCCGTCTACTTCCGCAAAGAGTCCGAACCCTACATGACTGTCTCCATGGCGGCCCCCGGCGGGAGTCTCGACGTTACCGTCGCCGAGGTGAATCTCAAGTTCATCTGGGACGTGATCTCCCAGATCAAGGTCGGCAAGGCCGGGCATGCCTACGTGCTGGACGCCCGCGGCAACCTCGTCGCACACCCGGACATCAGCCTGGTGCTGAAGAAGATTGACGTTTCCCCGCTCCCCCAGGTCCAGGCTGCCCGGGGCGCTGCCGGGACGCTCCCAGGGGCGCGGGAGGAAGCGACGATCGCCCGGGACCTCCAGGGCCGGCAGATCCTGACCGCCCATGCCCGGATCGCACCCCTGGGCTGGCTGGTCTTTGTGGACCTCCCGCTCGGAGAGGCGTTCGCGCCCCTCTACTCGTCCATCTTCAGGACCGTCCTGCTCGTGCTCCTCGGCGCGGCGTTGTCCGTCCTCGCGAGCGTCGGTCTCGCCCGGAAGATGGTGACGCCCATCCAGGCGTTGCAGGCCGGCGCCGCGCGGATCGGCGCCGGGGAGTTCGAGCATCACATAGAGGTGCAGACCGGCGACGAGCTGCAAGCCCTGGCCGACCAGTTCAACAGCATGGCCGGCCAGCTCCAGGAGTCTTATGCCAACCTCGAACAGAAAGTCGAAGTGCGAACGCGAGAGCTCAGCGAGACTCTGGAGCAGCAGACCGCCACCGCCGAGATCCTCCGCGTGATCAGCAGCTCTCCGACCGACCTCGAGCCCATCTTCGGCGCGATCCTGTCAAATGCCACACGGCTATGCGAGGCTCAGCTTGGCATCCTTTATCTGTACGATGGTGTGGCGTTCAAGGCCGTCGCATTCCTTGGCGTTACGCCCGCCTACGCCGACTACCTGCAACGCGCCCCGATTCGGCCCGGGCGAAGCACTGCACTTGGTCGGGTAATCCACGAACAGCGCTCGGCCCACATCGCCGACATCACGGCAGACATCGCGTATCAGGAGCGCGATCCCCTCCGACTTGCGACCATAGAACTGGAGGGCACACGTACCCTTCTGGCGGTGCCCATGCTGAAGGAGAACGCGCTCGTGGGTGCCATCGCGATCTACCGCCGGGAGGTCCGTCCATTCACCGACAAGCAGATCGGCCTGGTCAAGATCTTCGCCGACCAGGCCGTGATCGCCATCGAGAACGT
>JACQWB010000290.1 GCA_016209385.1 Candidatus Rokuibacteriota bacterium | reverse complement strand
GTCTTGGAGGCCACCTCCTTGATCATCTGGGCCCCCATGTCCTCGTTGTTGTCTTTCAGCTCGATCTCCTTGGCGACGGTGACGCCGTCCTTGGTGATGGTGGGGCTTCCGAACTTCTTGTCGATGACGACGTTGCGTCCCTTGGGCCCCAGGGTGGCCTTCACTGCCGACGCCATGATGTTGACACCGCGGAGCAGGGCCGCCCGGGCCTCATCGTTGAACAAGAGCTGTTTTGGCATAGCCTCCTCCTCCTCGCCTGTGAGGAATTTTGCCGGGCCGCTTCACGGCCTGGCCGCATGATTATTCAAGAATTCCGAGAATATCCTCTTCCCGAAGGATCAGGTACTCCTCGTCCTCGATCTTGACCTCGGACCCCGCGTACTTGCCGAAAAGCACCTGGTCGCCCGCCTTCACGTCCAGGGGGACCCGCTTGCCGTTTTCGAGCATCTTGCCATCGCCCACCGCGATGACTTTTCCCCTCTGGGGCTTCTCTTTCGCACTGTCCGGGATGATAATGCCCCCGCGGCGCTCTTCCTCCTGTTCCTCCAAGCGCTTGAGAAGGATGCGATCGTGCAACGGACGAATCTTCATCTTGGGCTCCCTCCTTTGGGTGGTTTGGGATGTTTCACGGGAATTTTAGCACTCACCTGAAGCGAGTGCTAATATAGCCCGGCCGGATAAGGGAATCAAGGCAATAATTGAAGCGAAAGAAGCCGAACTCGGCAGCCCACTGGATGTTTACGAGAATTTTCTAGTATTTTTGACTTTTGCCTCTATAAATTCGAGGAATCTCTTAAATTTTCAAGCGAGGTAAGCGATGAAGCCAGTGATCCTGATCTCCAGGCCCCTACCGGAGGAAGCCCTGGTCATTGCCCGCCAGCGGGCGGAGGTGGACCTCCACGCCGGGGCCGACCCCTTGCCCCGGGCTGAACTGCTCACCCGGCTCAAAGACAAAGAGGGGCTCGTGGCCATGGTCAGCGAGAAGATCGACGAGGAGGTGCTGGCTGCGGCTCCCCGGCTCAAAGTGGTGGCCAACGTGGCGGTGGGCTACGACAACATTAACGTGGCCGCGTGCACCGCCCGGCGCGTCGTCGTGACGAACACCCCCGACGTCCTGACGGAGACCACGGCTGACTTCGCCTGGGCGCTCCTGATGGCCGTGGCCCGGCGGGTCGTCGAGGCGGACCAGTACGTGCGGACCGGCAAGTTCAGCCGCTGGGAGTTCATGGTCCTCCTCGGCAGCGACATCCAGGGGAAGACTCTCGGCATCCTGGGCTTCGGGAGGATCGGCAGGGCGGTGGCGCGCCGCGCCCGCGGGTTCAACATGCGGACCCTCTACCACGACGTCGTGCGGGCCGACGCCGCCGCAGAACGGGAGCTGGGGGCGACCTTCGCCGATAAGGCGACGCTGCTCAGGGAATCGGACTTCGTGACCCTCCACACCCTGCTCACGCCCCACACCCGCCACCTGATCGACATCGCCGAGCTGAAGCAGATGAAGCGGACCGCCTACCTCATCAACGCGGCGCGGGGACCGATCGTGAACGAGGCCGCGCTGGTCCAGGCGCTCCGCGAGGGCTGGATCGCGGGGGCGGGGCTCGACGTCTACGAGGAAGAGCCTAAGGTCCACCCCGGGCTCCTGGGCCTCCCGAACGTGGTCCTCGCGCCGCACATCGCCAGCGCCTCCGCCGAGACGCGGGTCAAAATGGCCACGCTGGCGGTGGAGAACTGCCTGGCGGTGCTCGAGGGAAACCCGCCGCTCACGCCGGTGAATCCGGAGGCCCTCCGAGCCTGACACCGGATGCGCTAACCTAGGGAGGGGCTGAAAAACTCCATTCGAATGCGCCAATCGTCCACCCGCACACGGCCGAAGCGCTCCGAGCGCGCACCCGAGGACCTCTAGGAGCTATGCGCCTCCTCGAGCTCCAGGACGTCACGAAGCGCTACGCGCCCGACCCGCCGCCCGCCGTCGATCGTCTCACGCTCGCGGTGGAGCAGGGGGAGATTCTGGTCCTCCTCGGGCCGTCGGGGTGCGGGAAGACGACGACGCTCAGGCTGGTCGCCGGCTTCGAGGTCCCTGACGCGGGCTCCGTGGTGATCCGCGGAGCGGTCATGGCGGGGCCGGGGCGGTGGAGCCCCCCGGAGGAGCGGGGGGTCGGCGTGGTGTTCCAGGACTACGCGCTCTTCCCGCACCTCACCGTGGCGGACAACGTCGCGTTCGGCCTGAACAGCCTGGACCGCTCGGCCCGGAAAAAGCAGGTCACGCTGACCCTGGAGCTCGTCGGCCTCGAGGCCTTCGCGACGCGCTACCCCCACGAGCTCTCGGGCGGCCAGCAGCAGCGCGTGGCGCTGGCCCGCGCCCTCGCCCCCGCGCCCGCGTTGATCCTCCTCGATGAGCCGTTCTCCAACCTGGACGCCGACCTCCGCGCCCAACTGAGGGAAGAGGTCGAGAAGATCCTCAGGAACACGGGCACGACAGCGATCTTCGTCACCCACGACCAGGAAGAGGCCTTCACGCTGGCCGACCGGGTGGGCGTCCTGAACCAGGGCCGGCTGGAACAGCTCGATAGGCCTGAGCAGATCTACCACCACCCCGCCACCCGCTTCGTTGCCGAGTTCGTGGGGGCCGCGGACTTCCTCCCGGGCGTGGTCACAGCCGAAGGGATCGCCACCGAGCTCGGGGTCTTCGCTCATAGGGACGGCCCCGGGGTCGGCGAGAGGGTGGAGGTCATGATCCGGCCCGACGACATCACCTTCGACCCCCACCCCGACGGTGAGAGCACCATCGTCCACCGCCACTTCCGCGGCTCGGAGAACCTCTACTGCATCCGGCTCCCCTCAGGCCATCTCGTCCACTCCTCGCAGCCGTCGTCAGCCTTCTTCCCCCCAGGGACCCAGGTCCGGGCTGAAGCCCACGTCATCCATGTCGTGACATTCCCGGCGGACGTCCGGCCGCTCCAGCACGAGTAGGACAATCGGAGGGGGCCTCGACGGCCCCCTCCGAGGCCTCCCCCAGGAATCGGTTGCGCGGGCGAAGCCCGCGCTCGAAGGACATTACCCTGACACGCTAGTCGTCGGGATGTCGGCGGCGGCCCTGTCAGCGCCGCTGGACCGGTGGTGCGCCCTCCGATGCGTGACGCCGGGCGCTACGCGGCTGTCCGAATAAGCACATTCGAGCGCCCACCCACGGCTACGCCGTGGGTACCCGGCCGGCGCAATTAACTCGGGCCTCGCGCGGCGGCGGGCCTGCCTGGCGGCATGGCCGGACCCCGCCACGCTCGAACTGCGGGGGAGGTTCGGAAGGGGGGCGAAGCCCCCCTTCCGAGTCAACTACGCGGCGGAAGCGACTCTACGAGCGCGAGGAGCCGTCGCTCTTCCTCCGAGCCGACCGGCGCATCGCCAAAACGGGCCCGCTCGTACCCGGCGGTGACCTCCCGCAGCGCGACGCCGAAGTCGGGAACGGCGAGGCTCGCCCGTGAGGCAAACTCGCGCGCGGTCTCTGACGGGCGCGGGACGAGCGCGGCCCGGGAGAGCTTCTTCAAGAGGGCGTCATAGGCCCGGAAGCGGCGGGGCGGCATGAGGGCGCGGCGGTGGGCGGACCGCCCGCTGGCCCGTCTGACCCCTGCGGCCAGGAGAAACGCCACCCCGAGCACACCGGCCACCAGCATCCAGCGGTCCCACGCTTGCCACTCCGTTGACAGCCATGCCCGCGACACGGCCCGCCGCCACTGGAAGGTGTGGCGACGGATGGCGGCGGCGGCCCCGATCTGGTCGAGCAGGCTCCAGTTCACGATGTAGCGGTACCAGCGCATCCGGATCGAATCGAGGTAGTGGGAGAGTTGGCTCGTCAGGAAGGCGGCGTCGAGCTCGGCCCGGGGGGAAGGGTCGAGCGTCACCCAGCCGACGCCGGGCAGGTGCACCTCGACCCAGGAGTGGGCATCGCGCTGGCGGACCATGAAGTAGCCGCCGTAGGGGTTCCACTCTCCGAGCTGGAACCCGTTGACCACCCGGGCGGGAATCTCGAGCGTCCGGAGGAGCACGACCAGGCTCGCGGCGAAGAACTCGCAGTTGCCCGCGCGGCTCACGAACAGGAACTCCTCCAGCGGCGGGAGATCGCTCTGGCGCTTGAGGTCGAGCGTGTACTGAAACCTTCGCCGGAGATACTCGGTCAGGGCGACGGCGGCCTCATAGGGGTCGCGAGCCCCACGCGTGACGTCCCGGGCGAGCGCAGCGACGCGGGGCGACAGCCGGGGGAGCTGAAGGTAGCGCTCCCCGATCCCCTCCGGCACGGCTCCCGTGGGCGCGCGCGGGTCACGCCGGGGGTCCGGCTCGAGCTCAGAATAGGCGACGTAGCGCACCCGGGCGTTGGGGATGGAGAGGGCCGCGCTCTCCGTCGAGTCCACGAACAATTGGCCCGCCGGCAGGCTGACGCCGAGGAGCCGCGGGACGGCGAAGAGCGCATCGCTCCCGATCGGCTCGAGGTAGATCTCCTGGATCAGAAACCGGCCGCCATGGGGCGGCGCCAGGACGAACTGGCCGTCCGGGCCCCGGACGGCCGGCTTCCGATCGGGGCGGCTCACCCGCCATTCGCGGCCGTCGAAGTGATCGAACGCGACCCCGCGCCAGCGAAGCGCCGCCAGCACGTCCGGCGGCGGGGACCCGCCGGGGAAGCGCACCCGCATCACCACGGTAGGATCGGTCTGGATCGACCCGAAGCTGCCGAGGTCCACGCGGTTCGAGAACCCCGACAGTACCTGGCCGGCCCGCGCCTTGAGCGGCAGCGCGGCCTGGCCGATCCGCGGGATCACGAAGAAGATCACGAGGGTGAAGGCCATGGTGAGGGCTGACGCTGTCAGCACGACCGCGACGAAGGATGGCGCGATGAGCCACTGCCCTCCGAGCGTCGCGATCTGCTCGGGGCGGTACCGGGTGGTCTCGCCCAGAAGCTGGTAGAGGATGCAGCTCCAGATCCCGAGCACCAGGAACGCGGCGAGGATGAGCAGGAAGCCGAGGCTCACCGTGAGCGCCGCAGCGGCCACCAGCATGAAGAAGGTCAGGATGAACACGTCGCGGGCATCCCGCAAGCTCTGGCGGTTGTAGAGCTTGTAGCACGTGACGAACAGTAGGAGGTGAACGAAGCCGTCCAGGAGCGACTCGGCCAGGTAGAAAAGGTCGATCACGGCGAAGGCCGCGGCCCCGAGGGCGAGGACGCGCCAGAGCGCCGGGACGGCATCGCTCCATGCCCGGAGCCGGTCGCCCCACCAGCTCCCCACGACTGCCAGGAGAACGAGGGCGGCCCCGGCCGGCGAGAAGAGCCCTCCGACCACGAGGGCCGCGATCCCGTCCAGGACGAGGAGGTAGATCGAGACCTTGAACGCGAGCTGCAGCGACACGCTTACCCCGCAGCCGACCCGCCGAGGCTGATCCGGATCACGCGGACCGGAGATTCGAGGGGACGCAGGGATCCGGCATGGGGCGTGGCGCGGGTCGCCTCGGGAGCGCCCGGCCCGCCCCCGGCGTCCGAATCAAACAGGGCCAGCGCCTCCAGGATCCGCCTCAGCTGAGCGGGACCCGAGCCGCGCTGTACGTTGAGCCCGGGACCCACCAGCTCCACCTGGCCGCCCTCGGCGATCAGATGGGCGGCCAGCGAGGCTGCCCAGGAGAGCGCGCCCTCCACGCGATCGGGCTGGGCGGGCCCCGGGGCGGGCTCAAGGACCAAGCGAACCGCGAGGGCGGCCTCGGCCTCGAGCTCCCGGACCACGGGGCGATTGGTCTTGGCGCTCGACTTCCAGTGGATCAGGCGCGGATCGTCTCCCCAGCGGTAGTCGCGGAGGTTGTGGAGATCGGCGCCCTGGCCGACCTTCCGCCGCGGCTGGCTGCCGTCGCCCTCGAGGCCCCTGAGATCCTCGGGTGTCAACGGCCTGACTGCCGGGTAGACCAGCACCTCCTGGCGCAGGAGCGGGCGGCTCGCCTTGAGGAAGAGGCCGAAGGGGAAGCGGGTGACGACCCTGACCCTGGGGAGCTGGTGACGGCCGCGCCTCGGGAGCGTCTCCTCCGTCGTCACGAGCGTCTCCTGGCCGGGATCGAGCTTGGGAACGTAGGAGACCCGGACGCCCCCGCCCGCCACCGGGGGAGACTCGAGCGCGATCGAATAGGCGGAGAGCCACCGCTTGGTATTGGTGAGGGTGAGCCCGAAGAGCGCGGGTCGACCCGCGAAGATCTCGCTCGGTGTCAGCCGCGCGAGCCTGAGCCCGCGCATCGACTGCTCGGAGAGCACTCCAGAGGCGACGATCAGCCCCAGGAGGGTGGAGACGAGGAGGTAGAGGAGGTTATTGCCGGTGTTGGAGGCGGCCAGCCCAAGGGCCAGGGTCGCGAAGAGGAACCACCACCCTTCCCGCGTCGGCCGGATGGTGCGACGCGGGCGGATGAGAAGCCAGACGATCTCTTTCAGCCGGGTCGCCCGGGAAATGGTTTCACCTCGGTGGGACTAGGCGCGGTCCCAATTAACTCCGCCAAACAGTGCGAGTCGCCACGGGTGGCACGGCGAGCGGGGCGCCCCACGGCGCGGAGCGCACCGCGAGACCAGCACCACGCTTCGCACTCGGTGCCGGATGATCGCACAGTCTCGGGCTCGCGGGAGTGAGCACCGTGGGCACCCACGCCTTCGGCGCGGGTACCCGCGCCGGGACAGGACCCGTGGCGACCGGCATAGGCGAAACAAGTTGGAACTGCACTAGCGCGGAACCGGAATCTCCTGCAGGAGCGAGCGGATGACCGTCTCGGCTTCAACGGCCTCGCCACCCACCCGCTCCAGGCGCGAGCGCACCAGAACGCGATGGGCGAGGGCGGGGACGGCCAGCGCCTTGACGTCATCAGGGACGACGTAGCCGCGCCCGTCGGCCAGGGCGAGGGCCTGGGCGGCCCGGACCAGGGCCTGGGCCCCCCGCGGGCTCACGCCGAGCCCCAGGAGCGGCGTCCGGCGGGTCGCCTCGACCAGCGCCATCACGTAATCCAGGATCGAGTCGTCGAGCCTGATCTGCTGGGCGGAGGCCTGGAGCATGGCGACGTCGCCGGGAGAGAGCACCGGCTCTAGCTCCTGGATCGCCCCGAGCCCGCGCCAGCGCAGGATCGCCTTTTCGTCTACTGGTTCCGGATAGCCGATCCGGATCCTCAGGAGGAAACGGTCGAGCTGGGATTCGGGGAGCGGATGGGTCCCCTGGTACTCCATCGGGTTCTGGGTGGCGAGGACCATGAAGGGCTGGGGGAGCGGGTAGGTGTGGTGGTCGAGCGAGACCTGGAACTCGTTCATCGCCTCGAGGAGACCCGACTGGGTCTTGGGCGTGGTCCGGTTGATCTCGTCCGCCAGGACGACGTTGGCGAAGAGGGGGCCCGGCTTGAAGACGAACTCGCCGCTCTTCGGGTCGTAGACCGACACGCCCAGGATGTCCGACGGGAGGAGGTCGGAGGTGAACTGGATCCGCTGAAACGAGCAACCCAGCGAGCGGGCCAGCGCCTGGGCGAGCGTGGTCTTTCCGACGCCTGGGACATCCTCGATGAGGAGATGGCCCCGCGCCAGGAGCCCGACGACGGCCAGGCGCACGACCTCCGGCTTGCCCACCAGGGCCTGGCTGATGTTGACCTCGAGGCGATGGACCAGTTCAGCGGGATTCATGCGGACACCGCGTAACACAACCATCCTACCGCGCTATTCGGCGCCACGGCAACCGAGGCCCGGCGCGGGGTCAGGCGGGGGAGGCGCGCCCGTCTCCGAGACGGCGGGTGAGACGGGCCAGACGATAGGTCAGGCGCTCGATGACCAGCGGGTCGGCGGCGGCCGCGCGCGCCCGCCTGAGGGCTTCGGTCACGAGACACGACGCTCTGGGGACGTCGCGGCTCCGGTGCTCGTGGTACTTCGCCAGCTCCTCCCACGGACGAATGTGAAAGCCGGCCCCCGCGATCGCCGTCTCCCAGAGGGTGCAGGCCTCCTCCCAGCGGCGATCGCGCTTGGCCAGCTCGGCGAGCCGGAGGAGGAGCCGTCCGCGTGAGGGCTCAGGGAGGCGCCGGTCCAGGGCCGCCCGGTAACACCGCTGGCTCCGCTCGCCATCCCACGGCTCCCAGAGCCTCCCGAGCCCCGCGTACTCCTCGGCGCGGAGGGAGACGCCCTCCGGATCGCTGAGCGCCCGGCCCATCCACCCGGCCAGGGCCACGAGCGAGAGCACGTCCTGGCGGTTGTGGGCGAAGAGCTTCGGAAGCACAGCGGGGTGGCGCCGCCGCAGATAGTCGAAGTAAAGGCTCGGGATCAGCGCGCCCGGCACGTCGTCCGTCCGGCTGAGCCCGAGCGCGTGCGCCTCCACCGTCGTGAGCCGGCAGTCGGTGAGGCTTGAGCCCCAGACCCGCCGCGCGGCGGGGAGGAGGTCAAGGTGCCAGAGGCTCTCGGGCCAGGGACGGCGGGCCAGGACGAAGCGCGTCTCGAGGAGCGAGAGGTCGAAGGCGCGGCCATTGTACGTCACGACCCCCGCGAAGCGCGGGAGCAGCGCGTCGAGGGCCGCGAGCAGGGCGGGCTCCTCGTCCAGGTCCCTCATGAAGTACTGGTGGACGACGAAGCCCTCGCCGTCGAAGAAACCCACCCCCACCAGGAACACATACGTGCCCGTTCCGCCGGCGAGGCCCGTCGTCTCGGTATCGAGGTAGAGGAGCCGGTGGGGCGGCGGGCTCCCCTCCCGGCTCCGAGCGAGAAGACTCAGAACCTCCGGCGGGGGTTCGAGGGCAGCCGCGAGCGGGACGCTCCCCTCCCGGTGCAGGAGTGCGTACCGGCGGCGCGCGACGAGAATGGGCCCTTGGGGGGTCGGCTCCAAGCTGCCGCCGACCAGGGCTTCGGCTGCGTGAGAGCGCGCGGGGAGCGCCATCGGCAGGCTCCGTCAGGGAGCCAGCCGGTTCAGGATCGCGCTCGCGATGGCCTTGGCCCGGCGGCCGACCTCGTTGACGGGGCCGACGCACGAGGGGCACCCCCAGCGGCACGGGCAGGCCGTCAAGGTCTCGCGCGCCCGGCGAAGCAGATCGGGAAGCACGGAGAAGATCCCCTCGGCGAGGCCGAGCCCGCCGGGCTGGCTGTCGTAGAAGTACGCGGTCGGGGTGAACTCCGCCGCCGCGAGGAGACGCGCGCGCGCCGACTGGGCGGTCACGACCGGCGACCCGCCTGCGGGGGTGAGGTCGCCGAGCCAGGAGCCCAGGTCCCGGATGTCGCAGAGGATGAAGATCGGGGCGAGGTGGTGGAGGAGATAGGTGAGACCCCTGAGCCCGTCCACGACCTCCTCCCGGTTGGGAGAGATCCCGGCGAGGAAGCCCGGATCGAGGGTGAGCCAGCAGCCCGTGGTCTGCATCTCCTGCTGGGGAAGTTCAACCTCCCCTGAGCCCACGTTCTCGAGGGTCCCAAACTTGATCTTCTTGAATCCCACCACCTTCTCGGCGACCAGCACCTCCCCGTGCTCGGCCAAGAGCTCGGGTGAGGACCGCTCGGCGAAGCGCGCGAGGATCCAGACGCCCTTGGCTGTGATGGCGTCGGTGAAGTAGTCCACGCTCACCCGCTTGACGTACGCGACTTTCTCCTCGTCCTCCCGGTAGTGGAGCTCCTGGACCTCGAAGGGCTCCCCTTCCACCAGGTAGATGGCCTTCGGGTGGATCATGGCGAAGGCGCTCTTCCAGTCCACCTCGGCGATGATCTGCCGGCGCTTTTTCTCCCGGGCGTCGCGCGCGGCCGTGTCGATCACGAGAAAGTTGTCAGAGGTCACGGTCCTGAGCGAGATGTGGTCGGCGGGATAGCTCTCGGAAGTCCAGTGCCACTGCCCTCCCGCCTGGTGGAGAAGGCCGGCCTCCTCGAGCGCGCGGAGTTTCGCGCCGACCTCGAGGGCGCCGAAGCGCGCCTCGGCGTCGAAGGGAAGCTCAAAGGCCGCGCACTTCAGGTGGCTGACCAGGATGTGGGGGTTCTCGGGGTTGACCCGTGCGTGCTCGGGCGGACTCCCGAAGAGGTAGTCCGGGTGAGTCACCATGAACTGGTCGAGCGGCGCGCTGCTGGCGACGAAGAGGGCTGCCCCCGGCCCGCTCCGCCGTCCCGCGCGGCCGGCCTGCTGCCAGAGCGAGGCGATCGTCCCCGGGTAGCCGGCGAGGACGGCCACGTCGAGGTGACCGATGTCCACGCCGAGCTCCAGCGCGCTCGTGGAGACGACGCCGCGGACCTCCCCGCTCCGGAGACCGCGCTCCACCTCGCGGCGCCGCGTCGGCAAGTACCCGCCCCGGTAGCCGCGGACGATTCCGGAGTCCCCTGTCCTGTCCTCGACCGCCTTCTTGATGGTCGAGAGCAGGACCTCGGCAGCGAGCCGGCTCTGGGCGAAGACGATGGTGGCGATCTCCTCGCGGAGGAAACGCACGGCCAGGCGGCCGGCTTCACCCAGATAGGGCGCCCGGATCCCGAGCTCGGGGTTGACAACGGGGGGGTTGTAGCAGACGAAGAGCTTCTCCCCGGACGGCGCGCCGCTCTCGGCGATCTCCTCCACGGGCTCGCCGATCAGCCGCTCGGCCAACTCCCGCGGGTTGGCGATGGTGGCGGAGGCCATGATGAACTGCGGGGTCGAGCCGTAGTGGGCCGCGATCCGCTTGAGGCGCCGGAGGACGTTGGCCAGGTGGCTCCCGAAGACGCCGCGGTAGGCGTGAAGCTCGTCGATCACCACGTAGCGCAGGTTCTGGAAGAGGTTCAGCCACTTCGTGTGGTGGGGGAGGATCCCGGAGTGGAGCATGTCGGGGTTCGTGAGGACCAGGTTGGCGCGGGCCCGGACGGCGCGACGCGCGTCCTGAGGAGTGTCGCCGTCGTAGGTGAACATCCTGAGGTTCGGCAGCGCCCGCGCCAGCGCCTCCAGCTCGGCCAGCTGGTCCTGGGCCAGGGCCTTGGTCGGGAAGAGGTAGAGGACCCGGGCTTCGGGCCGCTGGAGAAGCCCCTGGAGGACCGGGAGGTTGTAGCAGAGGGTCTTCCCCGAAGCCGTGGGCGTCACGACGACGACGTGGTGGCCTTTCTCGACCAGCTCGAAGGCGCGCGCCTGGTGGGAGTAGAGCTGGGTGATGCCGCGGGACCTGAGCGCCTGGGTCAGGCGCGGATCGAGGCTCGCGGGAGAGTCGGCCCAGACGGCGGGTCGAGCGGGAAAGTGACGCGTCGCGGTGACGGCGCTCCCCGTCTCCGGGGAGGTCAGGAGTCGATCGAGGAGCTCTCCGAGCGGCCGATCCGTCACCGAGCCTCCCGAAATTTTTCCCATCTTAGGGACCGCGCCCCGAGGTTGTCAACTTTCGCGCCCTCGTGTATCCCTGGACCATGCGCCTCCGACGCTGGATCCCTCCGGTCGTCTGGATGGCGCTGATCTATGTCGGCTCGACGGCGAGCTTCAGCGCCGAAGCCACGGGGCCCGTGATCCTCCCCGTGCTGGGCGCGCTGCTCCCGTGGGCTGACCCGGCCCAGCTCGACTTTCTCCACGCGGCGCTTCGGAAGGCCGCGCACGTCGCCGAGTACGGAATCCTCGCGTGGCTCTGGCTCCGCGCCCTCGCCGCGGCTCCCACCGCGCGCGCTGGCGGCCCCGGCGGCCGGCATACCCTCGCGGCGCTCGCGATCTCGATCGCCTACGCCACCCTCGACGAGCTCCACCAGCGCTGGACCGGAGCCCGGGCGGGGAGCCTCCTGGACGTGTTCTGGGATGCGGCCGGCGCCTCGCTCGGCGTCGCGGTGATCCGGTTCGGCTGGCAGACGGTCGTGGGGGGCCTCACGACGACCCTCTTCTGGATCGCGGCGGCCGGCGGCACGCTCCTCCTGCTCCTGCACCTCTTGACCGGCACGCCTGGCCGCTGGCTCTGGCTCAGCGCGCCTCTGGCCTGGATCGCGCTCTGGGCGTGGCGTCGCCGGCGCCGGCCCGCCCCGTAACGCCAGGGGCCGTCGGGTCCCGGCTTATAGGTCATTGCGCGTCGGGCTCCGGCCTTTCGTGCGCCCCTACATCGTGATCTTCAAGCCCGTGACCTACCGGTCCGATGGCAAGCCCAAGGGCAACGTGGATGCGGAGCTCGTGCTGCAGGCGATGATCGATTTCCCCCGGTATGAAAAAGCCGTCATTGTTACCAATGACGGCGATTCCCACTGTTTTAGTGCGCTACCTGGCCGAGAAAAGGAAGCTGGAGCGCGTGTTGAGCCCTAATCGAGCTTGGTGTTCCGCGCTCCTGAAGAAAGCGGCAGGAGCGCGGATTGACTTTCTGGAGGATGCGAGGAAAAAGATCGAGTACCGAAAAGTATGAAGGGGAACCCCGTCAGGACGGCACCTGAAAGCGTTCCCCTCCCTCTGGAACCTGCTCTATCATACTCGCCAGCGCCTGCTTGTCAATACCCACCCTCGCCGGCCCGCGCCATAACGCCGCCGTGAGCGGTTGGAACTCCTGTTCGGCTAGTGGACTGAAGTTGTTGTCGCAGTCAGCGCGGTCGGTGTGGCGTCCAATCGTCGGTGGTCAGCGGGAGAATACCCTTCATTTTCTCGAAGTCAGCATCGCAGTGCGCGAGCGGGACTTTGTTGTCGATCGCTACGGTGGCGATCAGGCAATCGGCCGCAGTCACCGAGATCCCCCGTTTCCTAAGACGAGCCGCGTTCGCCCACGCATGCTCCCAGGAGGTGGAGTACCAGAAATTGAGCCGCCGGACCGGCTGGAACCACGCCAACAGAGTCTCCTGTGATTCGGACTTACGCAGACCGGTGATCAACTCCAGGAGGATCCATTCACTCACCGCAGCCTCGCCCGCGATGATGAGCGGTCGAAGGCGCGCCCTGATCTCAGGGTTACCTTTAGGGCGAAGGGCGTGAACCCAGACCGACGTATCAACGAGGTACATTCCCCACTCGCTTTCGGCGGTGACGTCGGAGTTTCTCGGGGGTCAGATCCAGTTCGATCTTGCCGAGGTTGTCGGCGAGATCCCGAAGCTGCCGCTGACGCTTCACGAACTCCATGCT